>JAILDS010000037.1 GCA_024689165.1 Clostridia bacterium | reverse complement strand
GCAGAAGACGATATACGGCCTGCCGTCTTCGACGTACAGCGTCCCGTCGAGGCATTCCCAATCACAGGGCGTGACCGCGCCTGCGCTGTGCGGGGCGAAGGGCCCTTCGGGAGAATCCGAACGCAGGATATACGTGCCGCGAAGCCCGTTTTCCTTCGTGAAGGTCGCGAACATATAGTACGCGCCTCCGTACTCGTGCACCTCGGGCGCCCAGTTGACCTCTCTGTTCATGCCGAAGGCGGCGGAATCGAAGCACTGCTTCGGCCCGCTCCAGTTTTCAAGGTCTGAAGACGTGTAAACGTCGAAGCCCCCGGTCTGCCTGCCGAAATCCGCAGCCCTCGTGCCGTAGAGATAGTATGCGTCGTCCCTGACCAGCACGAACGGGTCCCTTATGTTGATGTCGCTGTTCTTCAAAGTTCGTTCCTCCGCTTTTTCAGTCGTCCGCCGCCGCCCGGGTCCGCGCGCTCAGGCGCCGGTCCTTCCGAATTCGCTCATTCCGGGCACGTCGGGGTCGAAATCTATCGGCGCGTCGTCGCGCAGGGTGTAGTCGCCGTTATCCGGGTCGACAAAGAGTTTTTTGAGCGCTCCAGTCCTGAACAGGGCGTTGCCCTCGACGGTCGAGTATTTGTAAACTGTGTCGGCGATGTTCCCTATCGTACCCTCGGCGGAGATGAGTATGTTGCGCGTCACGGTGCTGTACGCGGGGTTGATCGCGAGGCCGGGGTCGTCCGGGTCGGAAAAGTCAGTACTGTAAAGTGCGTACTGCGGGTATGCGGCCTGCCAGACCTCCGACTGCCAGGGAGAGTCGAAAAGGAGCTGCCACACGGAGCCGTTCTCTTTATAATGGTTGTAGAAGCTGCTGCTCTCGTCGCCCGAGAGCCCGGACCGCCCGCGCTCGTCATAACTTATCGGGCAGGGCGAATTGATCACGATATTGTCGTGCACGTCAAGGTCGCGTCCGCCGCCGAGCAGAAAACCGTTCCCCGGCACGTTGACGAGGACGTTGCCGTAGATCGTCTGGCCGCTCAGCGCGTCGTCCATGTAGATGCCCTGCGGGCGGTGCCCGTCCGCGCCGAGGTCGTAGATGAGGTTGTACCTGATGACGGTGCCGTACCAGTCCCAGCGCCTGCCGGAGTAGATCGCGCCGCCGTCGTCGGTTTTCAGGTTGACGTCGTGGATGAGGTTGTACTCTATAAGGTGGTCGTTGCCCGAATAGGTTATCGCCTCGTGCGGGGAGTTGAATATCTCGTTGTGGGCGCAGACCGACCCGACGCCGCAGAGGGTCACGGCGGGCTGGTATGTCTCGTAGATCTCGCTCCAGTCGTGTATCAGGTTGTTTTCGGCACGGTTTTCGCTCGCTTTCAGGGTCTCGCGCTCGCCGCCGTCGAGTATGATCCCGCCCTTCCCGGTGCGGGTGATCTCGTTTCCGCAGGCCTTGTTGCCGTATCCGCGCATTATCAGGGCGTTGCCGCCGACGTTCTTGATAAGGCAGTTCTCAACGCTGCAGCCGTCGCCGGTGACGCTCACGGCGTCGCCCCTCGTGCATTTTATCGTAAGTCCGTCGAAGCGCAGGTGATCCGCTTCGGCTTTTATTATATTCTGCTCGGACAGCGAAAGCTCCACGACGGAGCTCTCGCCGAAGGTCTCCGGCGGGTAGAAATACATCACGCCCGCGTCCCGGTCAAGGTACCACTCGCCCGGAGCGTCGAGTTCCTCAAGGACGTTGAAAAAGTAGAACGGCGCGTCCTTTTTCGCCCCGTAGGAGCTGACGAACATCGGCGAGATGGTCATATTGTCGAAATCGACCGTGCCGAAGGGGGAGGACGCGTCCGCCCAGTCGTAGCGGGGGTATCCGAAGATCCACACACCGTCGGTCGTGCTCCACGACGCGATCCTTTCGGCAAGCGAGCGGTCGAGCTCATACACGTCGGGCTCGGGGTTCCTCAGCTCGTCGTAGCCTTCCTTGATCCGCGCAGAGGCGCTCTCGCGGCCCTGCCCTTCCTTGACCACGGCGCCGCTGAACAGATAGCCCTCGTTCGGGTATCGTGCTGTCGTCTGGCGCTGGTCGTCGATGAACAGCTCGCAGTACTGCCCGCCGACGTAGTCTCCGTCGTACTTTGAGGCGGTGTTGTAACTGCCTATGGCATAGAGCCTGCCGTACTGCTCGGCAGTGATCCCGAGGGCGAAGAGGTCGACCGAAAGCACTTTTTCTTTCGCGCCGTCGCTCAGGCGGGAGAGAACGGCCTCGTCCGTGACCTTTTTGAGGCTTGAGGAGGGTATGACCGCTCCGCCGTTGACGACGACCTCGCCGTCGCCGTAAGCCCGGTAGGTCACGGGGCAGTCCTCTGTGCCGCCGTCTTCGGCATCGAATACGAGCGAATCCACGCTGTATTCGCCCGCCATGAGCGCGACGGTCACGCCGCTTCTGCCGGTCTTGTCAAGGCCGCGGACCGCGTCGCGCGCGCGTTCTATCGTTCTGAAGGGCGAGACGATGTTGCCGTCGCCGGCGTCGTCGCCCTCGGGCGAAACGTAAAACTCGGCGTTTTTAATAAGAGGACGTTCCATTTCGGCGATCTCCTTTCCCGCCGCGGGAGCGGCAATGCGTCTGTAAGAGGTCCTGAAGTATACGGAGGCGAGCTCGTTCCCCGCCGAGCAGAAGGTCAGGGCGACGGACAGGACGAAGGATACGGCGCCGATGACGCGCCGACAGCGGCGCGGAGCGTCGGAGCCCGTTTTCCTGCGCGACATCACGGCGTAATATATAATGAAAAAGACGAGGTTGATCCCGCAGACGATCGCGGCGGCGGCCTTCGCGTTGACCTCGCGGTAAACGACGTTGTTTATCAGGTAAGTGATCCCGAAGAAACAGACGGTATAGACACAGGCGGCGGCGGCCGCAGTGAGGACGCGGCGTTTTTTCGCGTAAAGGAGCGCTATGATCCCCGCCGCGGCGGCGTAAAGAAAAACCGACAGGAAGTACAGCGCCGGGTTCCAGCCTGTAAAAAAGTGATAATACAGCCCCGAAGCGGCGCAGGCGCACAGACCCGCGGCGGCCGCGGCGATCGTTTTCGAGCGTTCGGTCTTCATATACGGACGTCCTTTCCGTTTTTTCTTCTTTATATATTAAAATACAGCCGCCCGGAAATGTCAAGGACCGCGCCGAGCCGCGACGGCGTCTTGAGTGATACCCGGTAAGTACACATAGCGCGACAAACGTCGATTTTTAAAAAATTTCGGTCAACCACTTGATTTATAAAAAAACAGTGGTAAAATATGTTTTAGCACTCAACAAGAGAGAGTGCCAAAAACAGACTCAACGCTGTAAATTTCAAAACGGAGGTTCATGATATGAAGCTTTCACCTTTGGGCGACAGAGTCGTCCTCAAGTTCCTTGAAGCCGAAGAGACCACCAAGGGCGGCATCATCCTCGCGCCCGCCGCGAAGGAAAAACCGCAGGTCGCCGAGATCATCGCGGTCGGCAAGGGCGGCATCGTCGACGGCAAGGAAGTCGTCATGGAAGTCAAGGTCGGCGACAAGGTCATACTGAGCAAATACGCAGGCACCGAGGTCAAGCTCGACGACGAGGAGTACACCGTCGCGCGCCAGAGCGATATTCTCGCTATAGTTGAGTAAGGAGGCATCTTACAATGGCAAAACAGATCATTTACGCCGAGGACGCGCGCAAGGCGCTGCAGGCCGGCATCGACAAGCTTTCCAACACCGTCAAGATCACCCTTGGCCCCAAGGGCAGGAACGTCGTTCTCGACAAGAAGTACGGCTCTCCCCTCATCACCAACGACGGCGTGACCATCGCCAAGGAGATCGAGCTTGAGGACAAGTTCGAGAACATGGGCGCCCAGCTCGTTAAGGAAGTCGCCACCAAGACCAACGACGTCGCGGGCGACGGCACCACCACCGCCACCCTGCTCGCTCAGGCGCTCGTCCGCGAGGGCATGAAGAACGTCGCCGCCGGCGCGAACCCGATGGCCGTCAAGAGGGGCATCCACGCCGCCGTCGAGACCGCGGTCGACGGGCTCAAGGGCCTTGCCAAGGTCGTCAAGGGTCCCGAGGACATCGCCCGCATCGCCACCATTTCCTCCTCCGACGAGAAGATCGGCTCCCTCATCGCCGACGCCATGGCGAAGGTCACCTCCGACGGCGTCATCACCGTCGAGGAGTCCAAGACCGCCGAGACGGGCTGCGAGGTCGTCGAGGGCATGCAGTTCGACAGGGGCTACATCTCTCCCTACATGGTCACGGATTCCGACAAGATGGAAGCCGTCATCGACGACGCGTACATCCTCATCACCGACAAGAAGATAAGCAACATCCAGGAGATACTTCCGCTGCTTGAGACCGTCGTGCAGGCCGGCAAGAAGCTCGTCATCATCGCAGAGGACGTCGACGGCGAAGCCCTGGCGACTATACTCGTCAACAAGCTGCGCGGCACCTTCACCTGTGTCTGCGTCAAGGCCCCCGGCTTCGGCGACCGCAGGAAAGAGATGCTCCGCGACATCGCCATCCTGACCGGCGGTGAGGTCATAACCTCCGACCTCGGCCTCGAGCTCAAGGACGCGACCGTCGCCCAGCTCGGCAGAGCG
>JAILDS010000003.1 GCA_024689165.1 Clostridia bacterium | reverse complement strand
CGCGCGCAGCGCCCTTCGTCGTCGCAAACTTCGCTTGCTCGTTTTGTCGCAGGCTCCAAAAGCTCGCCACGCTTTGTTGCTCCTCCTCTCCCCACGAACCTTTGCTTCGCAAATCTTCGCGGGGACCCCGATATCCTTCATACTTCATCCTTCATGCTTGACAACTGCTCCGTGCGCGGGGATCGTCTCCCCGCCGGACGCGGCGGGCGCGTCGGTCACGTTGAAGCGGCAGACGAACTTTCCGCCGCGGATATCGCCGGTCTCTCTGGTTATGATACCGCCCTCCCTCGAGACCTCGCGGGAACGGGCCCCGTAACGGTGCATATCGAGCAGGAGCGGGTCTGTCAGCAGATCGAAGACGGCGGGGTCGGACTTCGTAAGCTCCGCGCCGACGAACAGGGGCGAGCCGAAGGAGCACCACAGCGCCATCATCGTGCGCTGTTCCGCCGGCGTGAAGCGGGTCCCGCGCCCCCCGCCGCCGTTTTCCGGCTCGTTCACGTCGAGCACGCCGAGCGGCAGCATGTCGCAGTCCGGGAAGCCCTCTCCGGAAAACGCGTCCCAGCGGCGAGTCACGTCGAACATATCCAGCAGCTGCTCCCAGGTGTCCCAGAAATCGCCGGTAAGCCGCCACATATCCGCGTACCGGCTCATGTGCCAGGCGTTTTCGAGCCTCGCGGGGCCGGGAGAAAGGGACAGGACCATCGGCCTGCCGCAGTTTTTTATCGCGGCGGCTACCGCCTCGACGTCGGCGGCGCCGTAGCCCGGGACGCCCGAACGGTCGACGCGGCCCTCCAGGACGCAGACGTCGTCCATCTTTATGAAATCCACGTCCCAAGAGGCGTAGAGCCTGAATACCGAGTCGTAATAAGCCCGCATCGGCGCGCCCTCCCTGAGGGAGTACATGTCCGGGTTCCAGGGGCAGATGAAGGACGGGTCGGCGCAGGAACGGGCGGTAAGCCCGGTCCCGTGAACGGGAAGGTCCTTTTCGACAGCCTGCCTCGGTATCCCGCGCATGATGTGTATGCCGAACTTCAGCCCCATCGCGTGTATCCTGTCCGCGAGCGGCCTGAAGCCTGCGCCGTCCTTTGCGGACGGGAAGCGCCCGGGAGCGGGCATGAGCCGCCCGAAGCCGTCCGTGCAGAGCGGCGCGAAGGGGCGGTAGGCCTTGCTTTTCGCGCCCGGCTCGCTCCACTGGATGTCGCAGACGACATACTCGTACCCCGCGGGGGCGAGCCTGTCGCGCAGCACGGCGGCGTTGGCGAGGAGCTGTTCCTCTGTAAGCCCGGGGCCGTAGCAGTCCCAGGAGTTCCAGCCCATCGGGGCGCGGCGGTCAAGTGAGTCCATGGTAGTTCCTTTCCGGAATAGCCGATAGCCGATAGACGATAGCGGATAGCCGATAAGAACCTGCCGCTTTGCGGCAGAACCTTGTTACTCGCAAAGCTCGTAATATGCAAAAAGGGCTGCGGCGCATTGCAAACCGACGCTGCGCGTCGGGGCGGCACTGAGGTGCCGCGCTACCGCCGGGTTTCGGAAACCCCGACCGCTGACAGCTGACGGCTGACAGCTAGTGGCTATCTGCTATCTGCTATCAGCTGTCTGCTGACAGCTCTTCCGTCTTCTGCTTTTTGACGGGCATTTTCAGGACGGTCACGTCCTCGCGGGAGTATTTGCTCACGGCGTCGGGGGAGGCGTTGAGCTTGACGCTCAGCACGCCCGTGAGGAGCTTCACGTCGGTGACGACGCCCTCGCCGTCCGGCGTGGCGACGACCGCGCCGACGGGCGGGGTCATCTTTATAAGCCTGCGGTAGGTCTCGTCCTCGAAATTCAGGCAGCACATGAGCCGTCCGCAGGCGCCGCTTATCTTCGCGGAGCCCATGGAAATGCCCTGTTCCTTCGCCATGCGGATGGAAACGGGCTTGAAATTGTTGTTCAGGAACCTCGAGCAGCAGAAGGGCTGCCCGCACATCCCGAGACCGCCTATCATCGAGGTCTCGTTCCTCACGCCGATCTGGCGCAGCTCTATCCTGCAGCGCAGCGTCGAGGCGAGCGAGCGCACCAGCTCCCTGAAATCGACCCTCTTCGGCGCGGTGTAATAGAAGATTATCTTCGAGCCGTCGAAGGCGTGCTCAACGGACACGAGCGTCATTTCGAGCCCGAACTGCGCGATCTGCTGCTCGCAGACCGCGTACGCCTCCTTTTCGCGCCTCTCGATGATCTCGAGGATCTTGTAGTCGTCCTCGTCGGCTATGCGGACTATGGGCTTGAGCTCCTTGGTGAGGTTTTCCTCCCGCTCGACCCTGACGCTCTCGGCGACAGTGCCGCACTCTATGCCCTGCGAGGTCCTGACGATGACGCGCTCGCCGAGGCGAAGCTCGAACTCCTTCGCGTCGAAGTCATAGATCTTTCCGTTGTCCTTGAATCTTATTCCGACTATGCGTACCATTTTGTTGTGTCCTTTGGGTGTGATGTTATGTTGAGCGGATGGCTGACAGCCGATAGCGGTTAGCTTTTGTAGGGGCGGGCATTGACCGCCCGGTTGCGTTCCGAGCTCCGTCCCATGCGGACGGGCGAGGAATGCAAAGGGATTATTTTGCCGTAAAAACACAGCTTCTCCGCTTCGCCGTCGCCGGATCTTATATCTCTTCGGCGACGTGAAGCCGCCTCAGAGACATATCGGGCGGTCGATGCCCGCCCCTACGGCGCTATCTGCTGACTTCCGCCAGCTCCGCGGTCAGCTTCGCGCCGGCAAGGCGGGTGTTGAGGTTGTTCTCCGACACGCCCTTTGCAAGCCGCGACGTCTCCGTGACCAGCGCCGCGAGCTTCGCGGGGGGATAGGGCAGCCGGGGACCGCCGTCCGCGGGGCTTTTCTTCGGGCAGACCAGCGCCAGCTCTCCGGCGAAAGCCTGCGCCAGAAGGACGAGCGCGTCGTGCACGACGTCCCTGTGCGCGGAGCATATCGGGGCGCAGGCGAGCATTATGCCGTAGCCGTCGCCCCGGGCGCAGGCCGAAAGGATATCGGCGCAGAGCTTTTCGGCGGCTTCGGGGTCCCTTTCGGTCAAAAACGCCTCGCTGTCGCGCCCCGCCCGGCAGACCGTGAAGCGCGAGAGGATGGTGTCGATAAGGTCTATCCTGTCCGGCGCGGTGAAGATGAAGTATACGTCGTCGGGCGTCTCCTCGGTGATCTTCAGCATCGCGTTCTGCCCGATGATCCCGAGCCGCTGCGCCTCTATGACGGCGAAGACCTTGCGCTTCGCCTCGTGCGGCATCAGCCACGCGGGCTCGAGCAGGTTTTCGCGAACGTCCCGGATGGGGATGTTCCTTTTTTCGGAGGTCCTGTCCTTCCCGTCGTCCTCGTCGGCCCGGACGCCCTTAGCGCCGCCCTTTTTTGCTGCGGGAACGTCCGTATCGGCGTCGAGCGAGCGTTCCGGCAGGCCGACGGTGATCAGGTCGGGATGACCGGAGCCGAAGCCGTCCGCGACCTTGACGCAGTGCGGGCACCTGCCGCAGGCGGAGCCGTCCGGGTCGGGGCTTTCGCACAGAAGAGCCTTCGCCAGCGCAAAGGCCTGTTCCGCCCTCGCCCCCCGCGACCCCGCGACGAACAGGACGCTGCGCGGTTTTTCGCGTGCGCCCAGCAGCCGGAGAAGGTTCTTTTCCCCGACATGGTCGGTACGGGTCAGTTCAAGGGGCATTGGGGACCTCGATGCGTTAATTAGCGGATAGCCGATAGCCGATAGCCGATAGCCTGTACGGTAGCGCGGCACCTCAGTGCCGCCCGGCGGCTTGCCGCCGTTTCCATTGATGAAAAAAGTGTCTGCGCCTGTTGTATTCGTATCTGTCAAGCAAGAAGCCGATATCCAGCCGAGTCTCTCTGTTTTACCGACGCGCAGCGTCGGGGCGGCACTGAGGTGCCGCGCTACCGTCGTGTTTCGAAAAAACCGACCGCTGACGGCTGACAGCTATCTGCTCTCCAGCACCTCTGCATTTCGCAGGGCGGTCTTTTTGCCGCGCCAGAGATAGGCGCGGTCGCCGCCGGCGTTTTCCGGGTCGAAGACCGCCTTCGCGGTGGCGTAGAACTCAGGCACGGGACTGAGCTTCTTGCCCCGGTTCATGGGGCAGGCCTCCTGGCACACGTCGCAGCCCCAGGCGCAGTTGTATTTTTTCATCAGCCGCGCGGTCTCCGCGTCGAGCTCGCCTTTTTTCTGCGACAGGCAGGAAAGGCATTTCTCCGGGTCGATGCCGGCGTCGGTCAGGGCGCCCGTCGGGCAGGCCCTGAGGCATTCCCCGCAGCCGCAGCAGACGGTCTTTTCGGGCGGGGTCGGGTCGAAGGCGGCGTCTGTGACGATCTCTCCGATAAAGAACCACGAGCCGTACTCGGGGTTTATGCAGAGGCGGTTCTTGCCCATCACGCCCAGCCCGCTCATGACCGCGCAGTATACCTCCGGCAGAGGCGAAGAGTCGGCGAAGGGGACGAAGACGTTTCCGGGGTACAGCAGGGCGAGCTTTTCGCAGAACGCGCCGAGCTTTTCCCGCGCGACGATATGATAGTCCGCCGGGACGGAATAACGCGACTGGTTGCGGCCCTCGTACGCCTCCTCCCCGAGATAATACGGGAACAGGCAGCAGATGACGCTCGCCGCGCCTTCGGGAACGCGCTCCCTCGAACGCACGTCAAGGAGCTTGTCGGCGACAAGCCCGAAGGAGCACACCCCGGCGGGGAGCGGTGAAAAAAGAGAAAGGTCAAGGGTCATTTTTTTTCGGTCGGAGAGCGGATAGCGGATAGCAGATAGCCGATAGCTTAATAAGGAACTCGCTTCGCGAGTTGATTATAATGCCGCGGCAGCGCCCTCACTTCATACTTCATCCTTCATACTTCATACTTGGTTTTCGCCCTTCGGGCGGGCGGCACTGAGGTGCCGCGCTACCGGGTCATAAGGTCCATTTTCGTTTTCAATCTCAACGCAAGTACATTTTTCGGGTCCCGGGCGACCACGCGGGTCGCCCCTACATATGCCGCGCTACCGCCGGGTTTCGGAAAACCCGACCGCTGACAGCTGACGGCTGCAAGCTATCTGCTATCTGCTATCAGCTATCTGCTGACTCTACAATCTCGACAGCGCTATGAAAAGGGGCATCGTGAAGATGGACAGCATGCAGTCGAAGGCGACCGCCTTGGAGGCCGCGCCGGGGTCCCGGCCGTACCGCGTCGCGAAAAGCACCGTGTTCGTGGCGCTGGGCGCCGAGGCGGAGATCGTCACCGCGGTCAGCAGGTCGCCGGACAGCCCCGCGAGCCTGAACACGCCGAGCATCGCGGCGGGCAGCAGGAGCGATTTGAACAGGGCGGAGATATACTGCTTTTTCCGGGAGAACAGGCCCTTGAGCCCCGCGGCGGAAATATAAGCGCCGAGCATGAGCATCGCCACCGGGGTGTTCAGCGCCGAGATATAGCCTATCGGGACGGACAGCGCCCACGGCAGCTTCACGTGGAACAGGAACAGCGGCATGCCTATCGCCACGGCGATTATGCCCGGGTTGATTATCAGCGAACGCAGCCTGAAGGAGCTTTTTCCGCCGCCCTGCATGAGCCAAGAGCCGTGAATGAACGCTATTATGTTATATGCCACGACGCCCGCCGAGCACAGAAAAACGCCGTGGTCGCCGAGTATCGCCCTGGCCAGCGGGAGAGCCATATAGCCCATGTTCCCGTATATGGCGGCAAATTTATATACGGGGTTGTCGGGGTCCTTTTTCGAATTGAGTATCGGCAGGGTGATGAGTATCGCGACAGCGAAAACGGCGAACTCGAACAGCAGCGCCGTGAAAAACTCCCGTATATTGTCCTTCGTCGCCTCCACGCTCAGGAAAGAGTTGATTATGACCGTCGGGGTGACGAGGTAGAACATGAGGTTGTTCGTAAGCTTCGCCGCTTCCGCGGTGAAGATCTTCGTTTTGTCCGCGACGAAGCCCGCCGCGACTATCACGTACAGTATGGCGACCTGCTTCGCCGCCTCGCCCATGTATGAAAAAAACAGCTGCGTCATAAGGCTCCGGCTATATGAGTTGTTCGGGATCGGTGACGCGCGCCCGGCAGGGCCGCGCAGTCGTCGGGGACGCCTCCGGGCTCAGGCCCGGGGCTCCGCGGGCAGCGGCTCCGTCGCGACGACCTTCTCTTTGGGCGTTTTAAGCCACCCGAGGATGAACGCGATCGCGAAGACGGCGGTCGCGAGGTCGGCGGGGAAGAAATCGGAACGGGCGACGAGAAGATCGGTCGAGCCGGTGAGCACGAGCACGAGCCTCGGCACGGAGTAGGCGAACATTACCGCAGAGGCGCCGAGCCCCGCGAAAAGGAGCATCCTGCCGGTCGACTGCCCGGCTATCTCGCCGGAGGCGCGGGCGTGCTCCATGAAGAAGAGCATCGCGAGCGTGATGCCGACGAGCTCGGCCAGCAGCTCGGCGACCTTGATGAACGAAATAGTCCTGGTGAAGCGGAATATCAGCCTCGCGGCCTCGAAGATGACCGGGGCGACTGCGAGCGCGCGGATCCTTTTGACAAGTCCGCCGCCTGCAAAGCAGCCCGCGGCGTAAAGGATGAAGTACACCGCGCTGAGTGCGCCGAACACGGCCTGTATGATGAGCGGAACGGTCACCGAGCCCGTGTTTATGCCGCGGGTCAGCAGAGAATCGTCGCCGCGCAGGAGCCACGCGGCGTATGCGTCGTAACCGAAGCCGGCGGCGCACAGCAGGGCGGCGACGCCGGCGGCGATACGCCTGCCCTCAGCGAGCTTCATGCCCGGCAGCCCGGAGCAGAACGCCGATATCGCGGCGATGAGCAGCAGTCCCGCGCCCATGAGCGCGTACAGAGCCAGCACGACCGGGTGCGACGAGTCGTTGAAGAAGCCCGTCTCGGGATCTATGAGGTAGAGCATCTGGTACATCCTCAGCCCGATGCCTCCGACGGCGACGACGCAGAACAGCGCGACGGCAAACGCCGGCTTGAGTCCTTTTATTCCGTTCTTTTTCATTGGAAGTTCGCTCCTTGTCAAGTATGAAGGATGAAGTGATTTTAAGCAGATAGCCGATAGCCGACAGCTGATAGCCAATGGGCCTGCGGCGCATTTTAATCAACTCGCGAAGCGAGTTCCTTATATGCTATCCGCTATCTGCTATCAGCTATCTGCTAACGGCTGACAGCTGACGGCTGACGGCCGGCCGCGGCCTATCTCTCGTCAATAGGCACGTACTTGCCCGCGCCGAGGGAGGACAGGTCGTTTTTCCGATCGGACAGGGGGATATACTCCACCGGGAGCGACAGGCTCTTGAACGCGGGGCGT
>JAILDS010000022.1 GCA_024689165.1 Clostridia bacterium | reverse complement strand
CCGAGCAGGACGCCTGCATGCCCTTCCTCAGGGAGCAGGTCAGGCTGGTTTCTCCGAAGCTGATAATCTGCCTCGGTCTCGTGGCTGCGAAAAAGCTGATCGACCCGGATATCAGGATGGGCGCCGACCACGGCGTATTCGTCGAAAAAGGCGGGCTGCTCATGGCGGCGACCTACCACCCGGCGGCGATACTGCGCAACCCGAAGCTGAGAGCGGACGCGCTCGAGGACTTCGCGCTGGTGGCGAAAAAAGCCGCCGGGCTGGGGATCCCGGGCGTGCGCGACCCCTTCGCCTGAGCCTTGCCGAACCCACGGAATCTGCGGCAGAGCGCCGGGATATAGCAAAACGCTCGGCGTAATAAACAAAAAAATACGATAATACCCGTCATTTTAAATCATAAGGTCCGAAAAAGTTAAAATTTGTAAATTTTATATTGCATTTAAAAATCCGTTGTGATAGAATGCGGTCACGGTCGATTTGAGACTGTCGTTCGCGTGCGGCGAGAAGTTAAGATTTCACCGAAAGGTCGATTTTTTGATTTTTTTTGTTGACAACGCTGTTCGGATAGTCTATAATCGCCCTGTCTTACGGTCACGTAAGTGCATTATGCGCTCTTGCTTTGGCACTTGACAAGAACGCGTAGAAAAAAGAAAAGGAAGGTTTTCTCATGAAGCTTGCAAAAAAGGTCCTTGCACTCGTAGTCGCCGCCGCTGTCGTGGCTTGCTGCGGAGTCCTGGCTTTCGCCGCTGATCCTGCTTACGTTCTTTCCAACACCGTTGACGGCGATACCGTTACGATCATCGTTGCCGACGCTGACGCTGCCGGTCATCAGTCCGGTCAGTTCTACCTGACTTGGGATTCTGCCAAGCTCACCTATGTCGATTGGGACGTCCTCATCGGTTCCAAGGTTCTCGGCGGTGCTGACTTCAACGAAGCCACCGGAGAGGCCGGTTACTACTACAAAGAGGCTCAGGTCGACGCTGCTGCGGATCTCTATGTTTTCACCTTCAAGCTTGTTGACGGCTTCACCGGTGAGACCACCGTTACCGCTACCGCGCACAACGGCAAGCCCGTAGCTCTTGCTGCCGGTTCCACCACGATCGTTGTCGGTGGCGCTGCTGAAGATGATACCACCACCACCGCTGCTGCTGATGACGATGTTACCACCACGGCTGCTGCTGAAGAGCCCTCCGCTGAGCCCACCACCAAGGGCGGCAAGGTCACTCCCGTGAACCCCGGCACTGGCGATAACTTCGCTCTTGCCGCTGCCGCAGGTGTTGTTGCTCTTGCCGGCGCTGCCTTCATCATCTCCAAGAAGAGCAAATAAGCAACTGCTTGATGCGAAACACTAAGCCGCCTTCGGGCGGCTTTTTGTTATGCCCAGTAGGGAATAGGGAGTAGGGAGTAGAAATGAGGAATTAGGAATGAGGAATGAGGAATTAGCGGCGTAATCAGGAAACAGCTATTGTAGGGGCGGGCATGACCGCCCGGATGCGTTTTAAGCAAATCTTTTGTGCGTGGGCGAGGTATACAAAGGTATCAAATTGTTTTCCCATAGGGAACTCCCTCAGTCGCTGCGCGACAGCTCCCTCGGAGAGGGAGCCTTTAAAGCCTCCCTCCGTGAGGGAGGTGGCGCGCGTCAGCGCGACGGAGGGAGTTTTTCGGTTTTTTTTCTGCTTCCGCTTTTTTGTCTGTTCGACGACGTAAAGCCGCCTCGCAGATAGATCTGGTGGTCATGCCCGCCCCAACAAAAAAACGGCGTGTTTCGTTTTGAAACACGCCCAGTATTATGATCCTGTGTTCCGGGCGACCACACGGGTCGCCCCTGCACAGAAATATCCGCTGACAGCTGACGGCTATCCGCATATTACGAGCAACGCGAGTAACAAGGTTCTGCCGCGAAGCGGCAGGTTCTTATCCGCTATCGGCTTATATTCGCCAGCCTGTACACCGCGTTTTTCGGCAGGCCGGTTTCCGCCGCGAGGGCTTTGACGGCGTCGGAGCGGGAAAGGCCCGTTCCGATAAGCTCGTCGAGCCTTTTTATCAGCTCGTTTTCGTCGGGCGGCGCTTTGTCTTCTTCCTTTTTTCCTTCGATGACGATCACGTACTCGCCGCGGGGTTTGACCTCGCGGTATTTTTCCGCGGCTTTTTCAAGGGTCGTACGCTCGACCTCCTCATAAAGCTTTGTCATCTCGCGGACGAGGGCGATCTGCCTGTCGCCGAAGACCGCGAGCATGTCCGAAAGCGTGCGCGTCAGCTTGTGCGGCGCCTCGTAAAAGACCATGGTGCGCCGTTCGTCCCTGAGTGAGTCGAGGTGCTTTTTTCTCGGGGTGTTCGCGACCGCGAGGAAGCCCTCGAAGGTGAAGCGGCCCGTGGGCAGGCCGGACAGCGCCAGGGCGGTCGCGACGGCGGTCGGCCCGGGCACGGACGCGACCGTTACACCGGAGTCGTGGCAGAGCCGCACGAGGTTTTCCCCGGGGTCGGATATCGCGGGCATGCCGGCGTCGGTCACGAGCGCGCAGCTCTCGCCGGCTGAAAGCCTGTCGAGTATGGCGCTGCCGGCGGAGTCCTTGTTGTGGTCGTGGTAGGCGACGAGCTCGTTTTTTATACCGAAGCGGCTCATCAGGCCGCGCGTGACGCGGGTGTCCTCGGCGGCGATGAAGTCCGCTTCCGACAATATCCTCACCGCCCTCGGGGAGAGGTCCTCAAGGTTGCCTATCGGCGTGCCCACGATATAAAGAGTCCCGGGCATATCAGTAGTCCTCGGGATCGAAGTTCGCGTGCTGCGCGTAGAAGAAGACCTTGAAGTCGTCGAAATCGCCGGACGCGGAGAACCGCTGCTCGGCGGCCGGGTCGTCCGGCGCGAGGTCGAGCCCGTCCTCCTTCGCGGACATGTATTTCGTCTGCTTCCCGACGCACTCGCCGGAGTCGAAGAACACCACCGTTGCGGTGAAATATTCTGCGACCAGCTCCGGGTCGTCCGCGTTGTTCAGGCAGCTCACGACCACCTCGTCGCCCATCCTCTCGTAATGCTTTTCGATCTTGTCGAGCACGGGCGTGTAGTTTTCGGTCTCGTCGTACTGCACGGAAAAGCTGAAATCCTGCGCGTCCGCCGCGTCGATGAAGAAAAACTCGAGCAGGCTCGTGTCGCCCGCGCCGAGGCAGGCGAGAGAGGCGTTCTCGGCGGCGATCGGCGCGCCGTCGGCGTCAAGCGCCGCGGCGTTGCCCTCAACGCTTAAAGTCCTGTCCCCGTCGTTTCGTACGGCGACCATGTAAACGGTCTCTCCGAACTCGGTCCGGTACTCGTAGGTCTCGGAGCAGTCGAGCGGCGAGCCGGCGGCTCCGGGCGCGTTCATCGGCGTATTACCCGCGGAGGGGAATCTGTAAAAAGCCTTATAATACGAGTATCCGACGTCGGGGTTGACCTCCTCATACCTTTCGGCTCCGGGCTTGAGCTGACCGTCGTGGTCGCAGACGTAACAGGGCTCCAGCGCGGCGAGAACGCCCTCGTCGTCGTAAAGCGCCAGCATCACGCAGGGCTCCTCGGCGCTGTATTCCGAATCGTTCCCGGCGCAGACGATCAGCCTGTTACCGCGGTCGGTGACCTTGACACGGACGTCGGCCTGAATGCTCTCAAGCTCGGGTTCCACGGGCTCGCAGTCGAAGCTGAAGTCCGCAGGATCCCGGGATTCGAAGGTGAAGTACATGTAGGTCGTTTCTCCCGCGCCGAGCTCCGCGCGGTCGTAAACTGTCACGAGCTCGCCGCCGGAGCTGTCGTAAGCCGACAGGCTGCCTTCGGCGCCGGTCGCGGAGTCTGTATTGTTCCTTATGACGGCGAGGCAGGCGACGTAGCCGTCGTATTCGACGGATTCGACGGACAGAACCTCGAGCCCGGGCAGCCCGTCTTCGGAATCCTCGGAAAGCCCGGCGCTCACCGTTTCCGCCGGAACGTCGGAGGAAGGCGATTCGGTCGTAACGGCTCCGGGGACGGACGGTTTCGTGGCGCAGGACGCCAGAGCAAGGACCAGCGCAAGCGCGCAGACGAGCGAGATCATCTTTTTCATATGTCTTACCTCCGTTTTGTCTTGGGGCGCCGCTGGGCGAAGTGCCGTATCCGCGCCGCGAGGTCTGTGTTCAGGTCGCTTCAAAGCCCCTGATCGCGCGTTCGACCTCGCGCAGGAGCAGCGGGTGTTTTTCGAGCGAGGGGTCTGATTTTATGAGCTCCTCCGCGTCCCTGCGGGCCTGTTCTATAGCCCCGGCGTCGCGCAGAAGGTCGGCGCGGCGCAGCTTGGGCATGCCGGACTGCCTTTCGCCGAAGAATTCCCCCGGCCCGCGGTCCCTGAAATCATATTCGGCTATCTCAAAGCCGTCGGAGCTGTTTTCGAGCACCTTCAGTCTTTCGAGCGCGGCGGGGTCCTCCGAACGGGTGAGCATGGCGCAGTGGCTTTCCTCCCGGCCGCGGCCTATCCTGCCCCTGAGCTGGTGCAGCTGGGCGAGGCCGAACCTGTCCGCGTCGTAAATGAGCATGGTCGTCGCGTTCGGCACGTCGACGCCCACCTCGATGACGACCGTGGACACGAGGACCTGTATTTCGCCGGCGGTGAAGCGCGAAAACACGCTGTTTTTTTCCGCTGCCTTCATCTCTCCGTGCAGAAGCCCGACGTCGAGCCCGGCGAGCTCGTTTTTCCTCAGCCGCTCAAATGTCGCGACGGCGGAGACGGGGCCGTCCTCCGTCTCCTCTATGGCGGGGCAGACGACGTAGGCCTGCTCTCCGGCCAGGCAGTGTTTTTTTATGAACGCGAGAAAACGCGCCTCATAGCCCGCGCCGAGGGCGTAGGTGCGCACGGGGGTCCTGCCGGCGGGAAGCTCGTCGAGCACGCTCCTGTCGAGGTCGCCGTAGAGCATCAGCGCGAGGGTGCGGGGTATCGGGGTCGCGCTCATGACGAGCGAATGCACGCCCCGCCCCCGCGAGAGCAGCTTCGCCCGCTGGGCGACGCCGAAGCGGTGCTGCTCGTCCGTGACGACGAGCCCGAGCTCCGAAAACTCCGTCCCGTCAGTCAGAAGGGCGTGCGTGCCGATTATCAGGTCTATCCCGCCCGAGGCGAGCCGCGAGCGGACGTCCCTTTTTTTCGCGGGGGTCTGCGCCCCGACGAGCAGCTCGACGGAGATCCCGCAGCCCGCGAAAAAGCGTATGAAGGTCTGCAGGTGCTGGCGCGCGAGCACCTCGGTGGGCGCGAGCACGGCGCACTGGAAGCCGTTTTTGCAGGCGGAATATATCGCCGCCGCCGCGACGGCGGTCTTTCCGGAGCCCACGTCGCCCTGGAGCATCCGCCGCATCGTGACGCCGCTGCCCATGTCGCGGGCTATCTGCGCGACGGCGCGCCGCTGCGCCCCGGTGGGCGAAAACGGCAGCATCCCCAGGAACTCGCCCGTAAGGTCCCGCCGCACGACGTTGTCGGTCTCGGGCCGGTTGTCCCGCCCCTCGAGGCTGACCGCGAGCATGAACAGATACAGCTCGGAGTACATGAAGCGCCGCCCCGCGTACTCCGGCTCGTCCGGGTCCCGGGGGAAATGGGCCATGCGGTAAGCTTCCGCCCTGCCGGGCAGCTTATAACGGTCGATAAGCTCCTGCGGCAGGAATTCCGGCAGCTCGCCGACGCCGTCGAGAGCCTTTTTAACGTATGAGTTTATCTGTGAGCTCGTGACGCCCGCGGTCATCGGGTAGACCGGCACGAGCTTCGGCGCCTGCGCGGCGGGGAAGAATTTCGGCGACCAGAACTGCAGTCCGCCCCGGAAATCCTTAGCGGCCTTGCCGTAAAGCACGTACTCGCGCCCCGGGACTATCCCGTTCGCGGCGTATTCCGAAAAGAATATCGCGTCGCAGGTGGTGTCGCCGCCGTAAAGCGTGCAGACGTATATGTCGCGGCTTTTGGTCTGCTTGAGGACGGGCTTGTCGAGGGCGGTCGCCCTGACGCAGCAGACCTCATCCGCGGCGACGTCCGCGGGCTCGAGCGGGTGCGTCCAGTCCTCATAGCGGGAAGGCAGGTGGTCGAGAAGAGAGCCGACGCTGCCAATACCCAGCTTCGCCAGCTTTTCGGCGCGTTTAGGTCCCACGCCGGGGATGTATTTTACGTCGGTGTGCAGATCCATTTCGTAGGTACCTGTCCCGTTTTTTCCGTTCAGTCGGTCGGGTCCGGGTCCGGCAGGGACCCGGAGATCGCGAAGCGCAGTATCTCCCTTGCGTCCTGCGCGGTGACCTCGCCGTCGCCGTCCGCGTCCGCGGGGAAGGGGTCCGGCACGGTCGAGTCGTCCTCCAGCCCTATGGCGAGCCTCAGGGCGAGCCTCGCGTCGAAGGCGGTCGTCTCGCCGTCAAGGTCGAGGTCGAACGCCGCGG
>JAILDS010000018.1 GCA_024689165.1 Clostridia bacterium | reverse complement strand
GTCTGCGTCAAGGCCCCCGGCTTCGGCGACCGCAGGAAAGAGATGCTCCGCGACATCGCCATCCTGACCGGCGGTGAGGTCATAACCTCCGACCTCGGCCTCGAGCTCAAGGACGCGACCGTCGCCCAGCTCGGCAGAGCGAAGCAGGTCAAGGTAGCCAAAGAGAATACCACCATCGTCGACGGCGAGGGCGACAAGAGCGCCATAGCCGCCAGAGTCGCCGAGATCAGGAACCAGATCGAGCTGACCAAGTCCGATTTCGACCGCGAGAAGCTCCAGGAGCGTCTTGCCAAGCTCGCCGGCGGCGTAGCCGTCATCAGCGTCGGCGCCGCGACCGAGACCGAGATGAAGGAAATGAAGCTCAGGATCGAAGACGCGCTCGCAGCCACGAAAGCGGCCGTCGAGGAGGGCTACGTGCCCGGCGGCGGAGTCGCGCTGCTCGACGTCGTCGACAAGGTCACCGCGCTCAAGGAAGCGACCGCCGATCCCGACGTGAAGACGGGTATCGCCATCGTTGAAAGGGCCATCCAGGAGCCCATCCGCCAGATAGCCGCCAACGCGGGTCTCGAGGGCAGCGTCATCATCGACGCCATCAAGCGCGAGGGCAAGGCCGGTTTCGGCTACAACTTCGCCACCGACGAGTACACCGACATGGAGGCCGCCGGCATCCTCGACCCGACCAAGGTCACCAGGAGCGCGCTGCAGAACGCCGCGTCCGTCGCCGCCATGGTCCTGACCACCGAGTCGCTCGTCACCGACAAGCCCGACCCGCAGGCCGACGCCGCAAACGCGGCCGCCATGGCTGCCGCAGCTCAGGGCGGCGGGATGTACTGATACCGCTTAAAAACTCATTCGGGCGCGGCTCATGCCGCGCCCGGTTTTTCACGCCGCGGAAAGACGGCTGTACGGCGGCGGACGGGAACGTACCGCAGGAACGGAGGCAGTGATGACGCTTGGGCTCAGACGCGGGACGGTCGCTCTCGTCCCGCACGAAACGGAGTGGGAGGACGAGGCCCGCAGGACGATCGAAGTCCTCAAAGCTATTCTCGGCGACGCCGCAGAGGACTTCGCGCACGTCGGCAGCACGTCTGTCAGAACGATAATGGCTAAGCCGATAATCGATATCGCCGTCGCCGCGCGCGGCTTCGGCCCGGTGCTTGAAAAACGCGGCGAGCTGGAATCTGCGGGCTTTTTTTACCGCAGTAAAAGCGGTGCCGATCTGCCGGAGCAGCTTCTGTTCGCACGCGGGAGCCTGTACGAGGGCACGGGCGACGTTCAGACGCATTTCATCCACGTCGTGAAGGCCGGCTCCGCAGAATGGCGGGACTATGTCAATTTCCGCGATTATCTGAACGCGAAGCCCGAGGCCGCGAAGGAATACGAGGCGCTGAAGCTGCGTCTGGCAGCAGAACGCCCCGTCGACGCGGGGCGCGAGCACTATACGGCAGGCAAAAAGGAATTCATCGCCTTTACTCTGCGCAAGGCGCTCGTGTGGTCTTATCTCGGCAGACGGATACATATAAAGATCGACCGTCCCGTCGGATACGTCCATAAAAAAGAAGGGTACACGCTCGTTTACCCGATAAACTACGGCTTCATTCCCGGCGTGTACGGCGGCGACGGAGAGGAGCTCGACGTCTACCTGCTCGGCGCGGACTCGCCCGTTACTGAGGCGGACTGCCGCGTCGTCGGCGTAGTCCACCGCATCAACGACGTCGAGGACAAGCTCATCGCCGCGCCGGAGGGGATGTCGTTTTCGGCTCAAGAGATGGAAGAAGCCGTGCGCTTCCAGGAGCGGTGGTACGACTCGTTCGTCGAGCCGGTTTAGCTCCTGACGGAAAACGCCGACCCGGCGGGAACGCTCCCGCCGGGTCATTTTCATTGCTGAATCCGGTTTTTTGCAAGGCCCCGCGCTCACGCTTCGGCGAACAGCGGCGTGGAGAAGTAGCGGTCGCCGCTGTCGGGCAGGATAGCCACGATTGTTTTGCCCGAGTATTCTGGGCGGCGGGCAAGCTCCGTCGCCGCGTGCAGAGCCGCGCCGGAGGATATGCCGACCGAGATACCTTCCCGCTTTGCCAGCAGCTTTGCCGCCGCGAAGGCGTCGTCATTGCCGACGGGGAACACCTCGTCGTATACGGCGGTGTCGAGCACGTCCGGGACAAAGCCCGCGCCTATGCCCTGTATCTTATGCGCGCCGGCGCGCCCCTCCGACAGCACCGGAGAGTCCGCGGGCTCGACCGCCACGACCCTTACGCCGGGCTTTTGCTCCTTGAGGTATTCGCCGGTGCCCGTCACGGTGCCGCCGGTGCCGACGCCCGCGACGAGGACGTCGACCTTGCCGTCCGTGTCGCGCCAGATCTCCGGCCCCGTGGTCGCTTTGTGCGCGGCGGGATTCGCCGGGTTGGTGAACTGGCTCGGGATGAAGCTGCCGGGTATCTCCCGGGCGAGCTCCTCAGCTTTCGCGACGGCGCCCTTCATGCCCTTAGCGCCTTCGGTGAGAACGATCTCCGCGCCGTACGCCTTCAGGATGCTGCGCCTCTCGACGCTCATCGTTTCTGGCATGGTGAGGATGATGCGCAGGCCCTTCGCGGCCGCTATAGCCGCAAGCCCGATGCCGGTGTTGCCGCTCGTCGGCTCGATTATGACGCTGCCGCTGCTGATGAGCCCTTTATTTATCGCGTCCTCGAGCATCGCCTTCGCGATCCTGTCCTTTACGCTTCCTGTGGGATTGAAGTATTCGAGCTTGACAAGAACAGCAGCTTGAAGCCCGAGCTCCTTTTCGATATTCGTCACCTCGACCAGCGGCGTATTGCCGATCAGGTCGACTGCGCTTTTATATATGTTCAACATTGCGATTTCCTCCTTTATCCGACTGCGGCGAAGCCTTTTTCAAGATCGGCGATGATGTCGTCGATGTGCTCGGTGCCGATGGAAAGCCTGACCGTGTTCGGGCGGATGCCCGCGGCGGCCAGCTCCTGTTCGGTGAGCTGGGAGTGTGTCGTGGTGGCGGGATGGATGACAAGGCTCTTCACGTCCGCGACGTTTGCCAGCAGAGAGAATATCTCAAGCCCGTCGATGAACGCGAACGCCTCCTTCTGCCCGCCTTTTATGTCGAAGGTGAAGATCGACGCGCCGCCGTTGGGGAAAAAGCGCTCGTACAGCGCGTGATCCGGGTGATCGGGCAGGAGCGGGTGATTGACGCGCTCCACCTTCGGGTGAGCCGCGAGATAGTCTACGACCTTCTCCGTGTTTTCGACGTGGCGCTCAAGGCGCAGCGAGAGCGTTTCGGTACCCTGAAGCAGCAGGAACGCCGCGAAGGGCGAGATGCACGCCCCGGTGTCCCGCAGCAGAACTGCCCTGACGTACGTCGCAAACGCCGTTTTGCCCGCCGCCTCCGTGAATTTTACGCCGTGGTAGCTGGGGTTCGGCTCGCTGAGCCACGGGTAACGGCCGCTCGCTGCCCAGTCGAAGGTGCCGCCGTCGACGATGACGCCGCCGAGGGTCGTGCCGTGCCCTCCGATGAATTTCGTGGCGCTGTGGACGACGATGTCCGCGCCGTGCTCGATGGGCCTGAACAGGAAGGGCGTGGCGAAGGTATTGTCTATGACCAGCGGTATCCCGTGCGAGTGGGCTATCTCCGCGAGCTTGTCGACGTCCGGGATGTCGCTGTTCGGGTTACCGAGGGTCTCGACGTAGAGCGCTTTCGTGTCCGGGCGTATCGCCGATTCGACCTCGGCAGTATCGTGTATGTTTACGAAATCAGTCTCGACGCCGAAAAGCGGGAGCGTATGGGCGAGCAGGTTCGCGCTGCCGCCGTAGATGGTCTTCTGGGCCACGATATGGCCGCCGCCCGCCGCCAGGGCCTGGATCGTATAGGTGATCGCAGCCGCGCCGGAGGCGACCGCCAGACCCGCGGCGCCGCCCTCCAGAGCGGCGATACGGTCTTCAAACACGCCCTGCGTGGAATTTGTGAGCCTGCCGTAGATATTGCCCGCGTCGGCAAGACCGAAGCGCGCCGCGGCGTGCTCTGAATTGCGGAAAACGTAGCTGGTGGTTGCGTATATGGGCACCGCGCGCGCGTCGGACGCCGGGTCCGGATGTTCCTGCCCTACGTGGAGCTGGAGAGTCTCAAAACGATAGTTCGACATTATATATACCTCTTTTCTGTAAGTTTTTTATTTTTGATAAAACGCTTGACAGAGGCACATTCGTCCGAACCGGAAATTCGCGCGCAGAAGGCGCTGGAAGTCTCTTGGCATGTTTTCGCTCCTTTATTGTTTTTTCTTTTCGGGGTGCTTGGTATAGTAGTCTTCCAGAGCCGATTTTATGGCTTCCTCGGCGAGCACCGAACAGTGCATCTTGTAGTCGGGCAGCCCGTCGAGGGCCTCTGCGACGGCCTTGTTCGTCAGCTGTTCCACCTCCGACAGAGGCTTGCCCTTGATAAGCTCGGTCGCCATCGAGCTGGACGCGATAGCGCTGCCGCAGCCGAAGGTCTCGAATTTTACGTCGGCAAGGACCTCGTCCTCGATCTTGAAATACATCTTCATGATATCGCCGCATTTTGCGTTGCCGGCTTCGCCGACCGCGTCCGCGTCCTCGATGGTGCCGACGTTGCGCGGGTTGCGGAAGTGGTCCATCACCTTGTCGCTGTACAGTGCCATGTTTTCACCTTCTTACAGGATATGCGGTCTTTTGCCGCTTGACAGGTCGCGCCAGACGGGCGAAAAGCCCCGCAGACGTTCCACGACCTCTTTGACGTTCCGAATGATATACTCCGCTTCCTCGGCCGTGGCGTCCGGGCCGAGCGTCAGCCTCAGCGAGCCGTGCGCCACGTCGTGGACCCTGCCTATGGCGAGCAGCACGTGGCTCGGGTCGAGCGAGCCTGAGGTGCACGCGCTGCCGGAGGAGGCGCAAATGCCTTTGTCGTCCAGCAGCAGGAGCAGCGATTCGCCCTCTATGCCCTCAAAGCAGAAGTTGACGTTGGAGGGCAGGCGGAGCTGTTCGTCGCCGTTCAGGACGGAGTGCGGTATCTCTCTGAGCCCTTCGATGATGCGGTCGCGCAGCGGTATCAGCCGCGACGCGGTCTGCGCCATCTGCGAGCAGCTTTCCGTCAGGGCGGCCGCCATGCCCGCGGCGGCGGCGACGTTTTCTGTCCCGGCGCGCTTCCCGCGTTCCTGAGCTCCGCCCTCTATCAGGCTCGTCAGCCGGACGCCTTTTCGCGCGTACAGGAAGCCGATGCCCTTCGGCCCGCCGAACTTGTGGGCGGAGGCGGACAGCAGGTCGACGTTGTCCCTGTCCACGTCTACGGGGATGTGCCCCACCGCCTGCACCGCGTCGGTGTGGAACAGGACCCCGCGCTCTCTGCATATCGCGCCGATCTCCCTTATCGGCTGTATGGTGCCGATCTCGTTGTTTGCGTACATCACGCTGACAAGGCAGGTATCGTCCCTTATCGCCGAAACCAGCTCTTCGGTCCTCACGACGCCGTTTTCATGGACGGGCAGAAGGGTGACGGTGAAGCCCTCGCGCTCCAGCGCTTCGAGCGTATGGAGCACGGCGTGGTGCTCGAACGCGGTGGATATTATGTGGGTTTTGCCCTGCTTCCTGCCCGACGCCGCTGCGGAGCGGATCGCCTGGTTGTCCGCCTCGCTGCCGCCGGAGGTGAATATGATCTCTCTCGGCGACGCGCCGATCACGGCAGCGACCTCTTCGCGCGATTTTTCAAGGATCTCTTTGGCGCGCTGCCCGAGCGCGTAAAGGCTCGATGGGTTGCCGTACTGCTCCTCCATACAGGGCAGCATCGCGTCGATCGCTGCGCGGCTCATCTTCGTCGTCGCCGCGTTGTCTGCGTAGATCCTCATTGAAAACGCTCCTTATAGTGATCCGGATCCTGAACCGGATCCGATCTGCGGCGGCTGTGTCCGCCTGATCTGACGAGAGTATAATCCTATTTACCTACTATGTCAATATGTAAATAGGACAAATTTCGGTTGAAATCCTATTTACCTTTCGGTATAATAGGCAAAAAAGGGGGAGGGCGCCATGATCACGACAAAAGGACGCTACGCGCTTCGTGTGATGATAGACCTCGCGGAGCATGAGGGCGAGGGGCACATTCCGCTCAAGGACGTCGCGGAGCGTCAGGGCATTTCAAAAAAGTACCTTGAGATCATAGTCAGGGAACTCGTGAACGCGGGCTTTATCACCGGTGTCAGCGGCAAGGGCGGCGGTTACAGGCTCTGCCGCAGCCCCGGGGAATATACCGTCGGCGAGATACTTGAACGTATGGAAGGCCCTATCGCCTCCGTCGCGTGCCTCGCATCCGGCGCCGCGCCCTGCCCGAGAGCGTCGGACTGCGCGACCCTGCCCCTGTGGGAGGAATACGACCGGCTGACCCGCGATTTCTTTTACGGGAAACGCCTGAGCGGTCTGCTCGGCAAGGGCTGAGCCGCCTTACATTCTGATAACACGCCGCCGCAGGGGAGTACCCTGCGGCGGCGGGCGTGATCATATCGTTTTGCCGATCGGAAAAAACAGATTCTGCGATAGACCGGTCGGCGCGTTTATCCCTGCCCGATCATCTGCTGCAGCTCCGTATCCGATCTGCCGTCAAGCTCTCCCTCGCTGAAGAAGCGGGCGAGCATCAGAGCCTCGGGCTTGCCCTCAAAGGTGAAAACCAGGTCGTAATACCCAGGCTCGGCGTCATCCGGGTTCAGATAAAAGCTGCCCCTTGAGGCGTTCGCTTCGGCTTCGGGGTCGAAGGGCAGGTCGCAGAACGCGGCGAACCCGTCGGTTTCCTCGGAAAGGACCGCGTCCCTGTATTCGTCCGGGTCCTCCCTGTGGCTGAAAACCCAGACGGCGAGGCCGTCCTGCGCCGGTGCCTCCGGAGTGACTTCGACCCACTCGTTGAGCTCGAAAACGCAGCGGATGCCTTCTGCGGCGGCGGGTTTTGAGTTGAACTCAGTGCTTCCGTACCTGTTGCCCGCGAGGCTGAGACCCGTCAGAACGGGGTTGTCCGGGTCGCCGAGCCGGTACAGCTCGCCGGGGAGCAGGGCCGTCGGTGCGGGCGCACCGGTCGCCGCGGCTTCCGTCGCGGGATCGGCGGGCGCCTCGGTCCCGGCAGGCAGAGTGCTTTGCGCGGCGTCGTCGGCAGGGGGCGCTGTGGTGACGTCGCCGGTCACGGTCTTTCCGCCGCACGCGGCGAACGAGACCGCGGTCAGAACTGCAAGCAAAAGAACGAATATCTTTTTCATACTGGATCCTCCTTATGACTTCGGGAAAAACGTGCGTTGTTTTCGTCTTCTGCCTTTTTACCACAAAGCCCGGGATTTGTCAATTCCGCCGCAGCACAGACCTGCAGTCCGACAACGCCGGAAGAAGGGTCAGACTCCGGTCTGCCCCGCGAGCTCCAGCACCAGCCTCAGCTCGAAGATCCCGTCCTTTGCGGCGCAGGTCACGTTGTCCTCGCCGTAATTCGCCGCCGCTTTTTTGATATTTCTGAGCCCGTAGCCGTGGTTTCGTCTGTCCGATTTGTCGGTCTGCGGCATCCCGTTCTTCATTTTGATCTCGCCTGCGTAGGGGTTGCGCACCGCTACGTACACTGTGTCCTCGGTCAGGGTCGTGCGGAATTCGATCACGCGCTTTCCCTGTACCTTGCGGCAGGCTTCGATGGCGTTATCCAGCACGTTGGGGAAGATGGTGTAAACGTCGTCCGGCGCGATCCCCTCGGCGGGGAACACCGTGCCGTAGGGCACGTCGATAGTGATGCCGTCCCGCTGCGCCACCTGCATCTCGCAGAAAAGCACCGTGTCCAGCCGGTAATTCCCGGTTTTCACGCGCTCGCTGCGGTCGGCGGTGAATTCCACGAACTGTTCCGCGATGGCGCGCGCCTCCTGCACGTTGTTTTCGTCGAGATAGGCGATCAGGGGCAGCATCTTCTTCGGCAGGTCGTGGCGGAACATCCGTACGTCCTCGTTCATGCGGCTCATGAATTCATAATGCTGGACCTGCATATCGAGCTGGGCGCGGTAGACCTCCGAGGTCGTCCTCGCCCGCAGGACCATTCCCATGCCGAACGCCACCGTGACGGTGAGCAGCGGGATGTTGAGCAGCATGAATACGAACGCCGCCTGGTTGGACTGCGTGTAATCCCGGCTGAGCAGCCCCAGGGAGATCATGAATACCGAGACCGTCGCGACCACCAGCAGGAACAGTCCCGCGCCCTGCCGGGTGACGGTCAGCGTGGTCTCGCGCCGGGCGGTGAAGATAAGGAAGAACGCCAGCGCGAAGATGAAGAAAAATACATCCACGAACAGCTCGACGGTCATTTCGACCGGCTCGTCGTGCGCGTTGTTGTCAAAATCGAAGAACAGATATAAAAGCAGGTATTTGACCGTTTCCACGAAGGTATAGCCGAACACGACCAGCATGCTTTTCCATAAGCCCTTTGCGCGGAAGACGATCGCCATGCACCCGAAGGGCAGGAGCAGCAGGAGCGTGGAATGGACCGTCATCATCGGTCCCGGTCCGGGCAGGACCGCGTATGGGCGGAACACTCCCACCGCGGCGCAGAGCGCGGCGCAGATCATCAGCGTAACGGGAGGATTGCGCATTTTCAGTCGGAACAGCGCCGATGAAACGAGGATGCATCCCGCCGTCAGCAGCAGATTGTTGATGGCCGAAACCAGCCCGAAAATGACCGGGCTCAATTCTATGATTTTAGCGATCGCGTGCATAGTCGGCGGCCCCCTCGATATTTTTACGTCAGTTCCTGCCGTGAGAAAATGAAATTCTGATACGTTTCCTTGAAGCCGCAGTTTTTCAGCGGCAGCTCCGCGCCGTTCTTGAGTATGACGCGGCTGGCGTCGTATCGTCTCACGTAAAGCATGTTGACGATGAACGAACGGTGTATGCGGCAGAACAGCCCGCAGGGCTCGAGCAGCTTTTCCAGATCTCCGAGCAGGTAATTGAAGGTCTCCTCCCGGTCGGAAAGATTGAGCCTTACCCGCTTGTTGTCCGCCTCCGCCCAGATCAGCTCCTGGGCGTAGATCGTCTCAAAGCCGGTGCCGGTGCGCAGCTCGACGCGGGTGAAATAGCTCATTTTATAGAACGTATCCAGCTTTTCACAGAGCTTTTCGCGGTCCGCGGGCTTGCGCAGAAAACCGTCCGCGTAGACGCGGTTGTTGATGATCTCCTCCGCCGCGCCGTCATAGTTGGTCAGGTAGCAGACGGTGACGGCCTGATTGAACTTGTCCCGCAGCGCCTTTGCCGCGGCGATGCCGTCCATCTCGTCCATTTTATAATCGAGGAAATACAGGTCGTAGCGGGGCTGCTTTAAAAGCTCTTTCCCGCTCGTAAAATCGTCCACGCGGATGTCGTAATCCTTCTGCGCGACGTAATCCTCAATGAGCGCGCGCAGACGCCTGTTCTCAAGCGGCTCGTCGTCGAGTATGGCGATTTTCATGTTCATCTCTCCTGTCCGGTGTCTGGTTCGTGAAAACGGGCTGCCGCATGATGATCCGATACGGCAGCCCCGGTCTTTTTCCGGTCAGCGTTTTTTATAGAATATGCGCAGGAACCAGTCTATGATCCCGCGGAAGACCCCGACGATGCGCTGGAAGAAATCTATGACCGGCCGCGCAAGCTCCTCGTCCTCGTCGTATTCGAGTACCGGGATGATATCCGTTTCAACGTGGCTCGGGTCGTTTTTGCACTCGCGGCGCACAAGTCCCTCTTCTTCCGTCGAGGCCTGGAACACGACCTCCCATTCGCCCCAGTCGTGGCCGGTCGCCTCGAGCGTCACGTGCTCGCGCACGATCTCTTCACCGCAGTCCTTGCAGTAAACGACCCTTTCGTATCCGCCGTCGGTCTCGCAGCCGGGCGCGACGCGGTCTTCGATCACGGGCGCGGTGTAGTAATGCCCCTTGGCGGGCAGCTCCACGTGCTCGTTGACGTAGGTCTCGCCGCAGGTCCCGCAGATGCCCACGAGGTCGTAGCTCCCGCCGCTGGTGCAGGTCGCCTCGACGACGTTGAGCTTCTGCGCGCCCTTGAAGCCGTCCGTATGGACCTTGTGGCTGTTGAAGTGGACCTCCGCGTTCGGGAACATCGAATTCATTTCTTCGGTCCACTCTTCCTGAGTGCCTTCAAAATACACGTCGGTCACGTTGGGGAATTCAAAATCAATAAAGCTGAAACTGAAGTTTTTGTTTGTAATAGCAACGCTGGTAACGCTGTTTCTGTTTTCTGAGAGATAATTGTACGCGCGTGGATAGGCTGTCGGTTGAGTCCCCGGTCCGTCAAGAATGAGGAATCCGTCGTCGTCGAGCACCCAGGAGAGTCGAGAATCCGAATCAAAAGCAGAATCTTCGTCAGGGATCGCAGTGCAGCCGCCGACTTTTCCGTCGGCAAGGAAATGCACAACGATCGGAGCACTCGTACCGTCGTCACAATAGTCCGCATTGTCGATGATGTCGGCAAATTCATATTCCGTTCCCGCGTAACGGATGTTGTTGATTCCGCCGCCGAGAGTGCCAAGATCATTCATGGTCCTTGCAATATTCAATTGGAATTCAGCATAGTCGGGATCTGCCAGACTCGGCATTCCGAACACATCGTCACTTGGGGTACCTCCGAGAACGGTCACATTTGCCGGGATCGTTATTTCATCCGGTATGACCATTCCGATAAACGCGCCTCTGCCGATCTTTCTGATGCTGTCGGGCAAGACAAGACTGTCTGGATAGAAAGAGAACGTACTCTGCCCATCCAAAACCGGGAATGCGCCAGCTCCGATACTTGTCACGCCATCCTCAATGATAATGTTTTTGATCGACTTCAATACAGATGCGTCCAACTGAGTCAGGCATCCGAGAGCGTTATCCGCCATCTCGCCGTAGCCGCTTATGGTCAGCGTGCCGTCGCTGGTGAGCGTCCACGTCAGGTTCGTGCCGTCGCCCTCGCCGCCGCAGTGCCCCGAGGCGACTACGGTCAGCGCCTCGATCGTCACATGCTCGCGCACGAGCTCTTCGCCGCAGTCCTTGCAGTATACGACCTTGTCGTATCCGCCCTCCGCCGCGCAGGTGGGCTCGACGCGGTCTTCGATCACGGGCGCGGTGTAGTAATGCCCCTTGGCGGGCAGCTCCACGTGCTCGTTGACGTAGGTCTCGCCGCAGGTCCCGCAGACGCCCACGAGGTCATAGCTCCCGCCGCTGGTGCAGGTCGCCTCGACGACGTTGAGCTTCTGCGCGCCCTTGAAGCCGTCCGTATGGACTTTGTGGCTGTTATAATGGATCTGCGCGTTCGGAAACGCCTGGTTCAGCGAAGCTGTCCATTCCTCCTGCGAACCCTCAAAATATACGTCGGTCGCGTTGGGGAAGACGACGCCTCCGGCGCTTTTTGTAATTCCCGTTACCGCCGCTGTTCGTACGCTTTGTCTGATCTCAGCGGTGATCGGATTGGGGACAGAGCTGTCCAGTCTGAAGCAGAGATCGCCGTCAAGAATCAGATATCCGTCGCTGTCGACCAGCCAGCCGAGCCGAGAAGGACAATGATATGTCAGGGCCATATCATCGTCTTCATCAATTTGACTTTCGTCCCGTACAAATCCGCCGATCTTACCGTCGGCGAGAAAATGCACGCGTAAAGGCGCGAACGTCTCTTCGGAAAACGTGGCCTCAGCCGCGACGTCGGCAAACTCATATTCCGTGCCCTCATACCACATATCAAGGCGACCGCCGAGCGTATCGATTATTTGCATACTTCTTGAAATATTTACACGCTCATATGGATTTGTATAATAATCCAGTCCGAATACATTATTATAAACAGAGCTTGTATATCCGAGATAAGCGACGTTATAAGGAACGGTGATATCGTCGTAATAGCCTCCGGCGAACGCAGTGTCGCCGATTTTTCTGACGCTGTCGGCTAAAACGAACTCGCAGGGAACAGCTGAATCATATTCTTCGACGGAGTAGTTAACGCCGAAAAATGCGCAGCTTCCGATGCTTGTTACGCCTTCTTCCACAATGACTTTTCTGAATTGAAAATCTCCTGTTACAAATGCTTTCCAGGGGGCTATCGGCAATCGGTCCGGATCGACGGGACTGCCGTCGGACCCAAAACCGTAATCCGCCATTTCGCCGTAACCGCTGATCGTCAGCGTGCCGTCGATAGTGATCGTCCACGTCAGGTTCGTGCCGTCGCCCTCGCCGCCGCAGTAACCCGAGGCGATCACGTCCGGCGTGTCCGGCGCGTCCTCCGCGCCAGCGGGCACGCAGGGCAGGACCGTGAACGCCATGACGGCGCAGAGCAGCACGCTCAGGAATCTATTGAAATTCTTTTTCATTTCGATCGTCCTTTCTTAAAATGATTCGGGAACCGCATTCCCTCCGACGGTCCCGATGATAACAGATTCCGTGAAAAACTGCAAGAGACGCGGAGTGAATGACCGATCGCGGGGAGTGAACAGCGGTTTCTGCGTGAAAACAGGCGGTTCTTTGATGCGGTTCGGCATGCTTTCGGCGCTTGCGGGCATGATTTCGTACACTCGGGCGCGGTTTTTTTGGAGCGGATTACGAGGCTCGCCCGACTCGCTGTCGCTCGCGGCACGCACGCGGGCTGACGAACGCTCCCCCGGAGCGTACGTCCCGGCTTGCGCCGACCGCCCTGTTCGAGCCTCGTTTGGATTCAATTAAAAAAACTACCCCCGCCGAACGGAACAACGAAAGGGGTCAAAGAAACGTAAAAACAGTATGCTTATTTTTCGATGATCGTCCGATCAAGCAGAAAATCATAGATGCTTACGGTCAGGATACCGTTATCATCGTACCATGGCTTCGCGGTGTCGCGGGTAACGATGATCTTCTTGAACGAATCATCGATTTTCCGGAACGACCGAGTCTCCTGCGCGCGTTTTTCTTCGTCAGGGATAGAGTAGGCGGATTGTATATAGACCCTGCCCGAGCCGAGATTGCAGACAAAATCGACTTCAAGATACCGCCTGGTGACAATGCCGTTTTTGTCCTTCTCGGCAATCGGCACGACGCCGACGTCAACGTTGCAGCCGCGCATACGCAGTTCGTTATAGATCACGTTTTCCATAGTGTGGTTCTGCTCGAACTGGCGGAAATTGATCCGCGCGTTTCGCAGTCCGAGATCTGAAAAATAATACTTGTTCGGTGTGCTGACATACGACCTGCCCTTGACATCGTAGCGTTTCGCTTCTTCGAGCAGGAAGGAGTCCTCAAGATAGCCGATATACCTTTGGACCGTACCGGAGGTGATCGCGGACTTTTTGACGCTGCGAAACGTGTTTTTCAGTTTTTCTGGGTTGGTGAGCGATCCGACGGAAGACGACAGTATATTCAGCAGGTCTTCCAGCTCCTCCTGCTTGCGTACTTTATGACGCCTGACGATGTCCTTGATATAGATCTCGTTGAAGAGCCGCTGGAGCGTTGCCGCCTTATCGCGGTCATCACGGCGCAGTACGACGAGAGGGATGCCGCCGTAGAGCATGTATTGCGATAATCCTTTGTATATATCGCTGTCCCACACCGTCATAAATTCGGAGAAGCTGAGCGGATACAGATGTACCTCGTCGCCGCGCCCTTCAAATTCGGTTATTATGTCGCTCGACAGAAATTTCGCGTTGCTGCCGGTGACGTAAACGTCCATATTTTCGCGGCGCAGATATCCGTTCAGCACGGTTTCAAAGGCGTCCATCTCCTGCACTTCATCAAGGAGAAGATAATACATTTCTTCGTCAACGATCTTTGTCCGGATATACGCCATGAACTTTTCGGGATCGACTTTTTTGTTCTCTTTTTGAAGTCTGATCAGATTTTCGCCGATGAGCAGTAAATCATCGGCAGCGTCGAAGGCAAAACGGATGATATGATCCGGATCGACGCCCTCGGAAAGCAAATGGCGGTAAAAGATGCTGTTGAGCAAATATGATTTGCCGCACCTTCTTACGCCGGTGATCACCTTGATCAATCCGTTGCGTTTCCTTGTGATCAATTGGTTCAGATAAAAATCGCGTTTGATCTCCATATGAGGGCTCCTGTCAGAGATTTTTGCAACCAATGCTATTTTTCGCTTATATAATCGCACTTCATCGGCCGTTTGTCAAGCATTCTATCGAAGATTTTTGCATTAGCGGAGTCGACAAGAAGGATATCGATTATATCAGTGCT
>JAILDS010000306.1 GCA_024689165.1 Clostridia bacterium | reverse complement strand
CCTCCCGCGGAGGAGCAGTACGTGAATCTCGGCGACAGCCACAAGGTCTTCTCCGGCTGGACGGGCGTATATACGAACGTCACGGAAGACTCGACAGTCACCGCATCCTATGAGACCGTCGTACACGTCGGGGAGGACGGGGAGACCATACTCGCGGCGACCTGCACAACTCCCGGCACAAAGGCTCAGTCCTGTGTCTGCGGCGCAGAGACCACCGCACAGATCCCGATAAACCCCGCGGCGCATACCGGCGTCAACACGACGACGTATGATGACGTAGTCGACCCGACATGCACCGACCCGGGCAGCCGGACCGTCATAGTTACCTGCGAGTGCGGCGTGGAAATATCCCGGACCGAGAACGTCGAAATACCCGTCGATCCGAACGCCCACAGTGCGGGCGTTCCGGTCGAAATGAGAACAGAAGAGCCGACCTGCGGCGAAGCGGGCATACTGACCACCACGACAAAATGCATCCACTGCGGGACGACGCTCGCCGAATCCACCGCTCCGATCCCCGCCACGGGCAATCACACTCCCGGCGCGGCGGTCGAGACGGTCATCAAGGCGCCTACCTGCGCGGCGGCAGGTTCGAAGAAGGTCACAGTAAAATGTAGCGTCTGTAAGCAGGTCCTCTCCGAGACTACTCAGACCATCCCCGCGACCGGGGCGCATACGCTCAGACACGTTGCGGCGAAGGAAGGCACCTGCGTATCGGAGGGCAACGCCGAATACTGGGTCTGTACGGTCTGCGGCAAATACTTCTCCGACGCAAACGGCGAAAACGCGATATCCAAGGCCTCTGTCGTCGAGCCGAAAAAGCCGCACGAGCTGACGCACGTGGACGCGAAGGAAGCGACGGAGACCGAGGCGGGCAATATCGAATACTGGTCCTGTCCCGAATGCGGCGGATATTTCTCCGACGCGGAGGGCAGGAACAAACTCGACCCGTCGGCGGTGACGGTCCCGGCCAAGGGCGAGGGGTACAGGTGCGTGCTCTGCGGAAAAGTTCATGAGGACGAACCCATCGGCTGGCTGATACACCTGATACACATCATCATTTATTACGTAAAATCGATTTTCGCAGCGTAAATAAACGACCGGCGCCCGCCTCACGGCGGGCGCCGAGTTCTTAAGTATGAAGTATGAAGGATGAAGGATGAAGTAAGGGCCTGCGGCGCATTCTATCGGCTATCCGCTATCGGCTATCTGCTATCGGCTCCCCGCTTTTCATACCGGCGTCGAAACACGACTCCGCGCCGGTATGGCACGCGGGGCCGTCTTTTCTGACGAGGACGAGGATCGCGTCGTTGTCGCAGTCGGTCTGTATTTCGACGATATGCTGGTAATTCCCGCTGGTTTCTCCCTTGAGCCATAGCTTCTGCCTTGAGCGCGAAAAGAAGCACGTAAGACCTTTTTCAAGCGAGATCCCGAGAGACTCGGCGTTCATGTACGCCAGCGTCAGCACTCGTCCCGTGTCGGCGTCCTGAACGATCGCGGGGACGAGCCCCTTTTCGTCGAACCTGATCTTTGAGATATCTATCATAAACGCGCCTCTATGCCGTTACTTCTCAGCAGCTTTTTGAGCTCTTTTATGTCGACCTCGCCGTAATGGAAGATCGACGCTGCGAGCGCCGCCGACAGGTCGGGCAGTTCTTTGAAAAGCGCCACGAAGTCCTCGGCCTTTCCCGCGCCGCCGGACGCTATCACCGGGACGCTTACGACCTCGTTGACCGCCCTGAGCATCTCGATATCGAAGCCGCCTCTGACGCCGTCGGTGTCGATGGAGTTGAGCACGATCTCGCCCGCGCCGTTTTCCGCGCCGCGGCGTATCCACTCGAGAGCTTCCATGCCGGTGTTGTCGCGCCCTCCTCTGGCAAAGACCGTGAACACGCCGTCGACGCGCTTCACGTCCGCGCTGAGCACGACGCACTGGCTCCCGTAGCGCTGAGCCGCCTCACGGATCAGACCGGGGTTTCTTATCGCTCCGGAGTTGACGGAGACCTTGTCCGCCCCGCTCGACAGCACACGCTCGAAATCGGCGAGCTCGTTGATGCCGCCGCCGACGGTCAGAGGGATGAATACCTCAGAGGCGACGTTTCTGAGCACGTCGGAAAAGAGCTTGCGGCCCTCCGCGCTCGCGGTGATGTCGTAAAACACGAGCTCGTCCGCGCCGCAGTCGGAGTACCGCCGCGCGAGCGCGACCGGATCGTCCACGTCGCGCAACCCTTCGAAATTTGTTCCCTTTACCACCCTGCCGTTTTTTACGTCAAGACAGGGGATTATCCTTTTTGTTATCATATTATTTCACAGACGCGCCGAACGGCATCAGCGCCAGCTTGGCGAGCTTGAAGTGCTGCTTGCCGAAGGGAATGCCGATTATGGTCACGCACAGGACCGCTCCGAAAAGGGCGGACTCGATCGCGAGGGGCAGACCGCAGAACAGCAGCCAGAAGATGTTGGCTGCAACGCTCGGAGCGCCGCCGCCGTATTCGATCTCCTTGCCGAAGGGCGCGACAGACAACCTCGCGAACTTGAAGCACTGCTTGCCGAGAGGTATCCCGACGATGGTTATGCAGCAGGCGACGCCGGCAAGCAGCCACGTCAGTCCCTCCGCGAAACCGCCGGTGAGGAACCAGAGAACGTTTCCGAAAAATCCGAGCATGATATACCTCCGTTGAACTGCAAATCAGCGGCAACACAGACAGTATACCATACGGATCACGGTCTATCAACAAAGAATTCCGCGCCGGTTCCCCGTAGCTGAAATGAATTTGTAAAAATGACTTATACCGCTGCCGTCGCTGCGGCCTTTTTTTGCCGGGCCTTCTTGATAAGAGAAGTGAGCGCCATGAATACTATCGCAAGAATGGCGGAGCATATAACGTAGATCAGTACGCCCACCCACTGTCTGTTTCCGTTTGAGAAGAAAAGCTTGAGAACAGGATAATCGCTTCTCAGTCCTAAAAGAAAAGATCTTACCGCCGAGTGGGCAAGGTAGATCGCGAGACTGAACTCGCCGAGCTTCTGACAGATCCGCACAGGGAAAAGTCTGCTGAAATAAGACTTCCCGCTTGTTGAGATCGCGACGAAAATCATGGAAAGGAACACCGGAAGGGATTGTACCTCCGCAGGCATGTTGATGAAGAGCACGAACGTCGAAATTACGCAGACGCATGAGACGAGCGAAAGGATGGTTTTTCCGACCTTGCCGAATTCCTTTGCCTTGAGCATTTCGGATATCCTGTAGGCGAAGACGCCTACGCAGATGCCGACAAAAGCGCGGATCAGCCCCTTTGACGGGAAATCACCGTCGCCCCCGGCGGCGAGTATGCCGTATTTGTTCATCAGGTAACCGAGTCCGCCTATACCTACGATCGGAGCGATGACTCCGGAGAACAGGTCTTTTTTGTACCGGAACAGCGGATAAAGGACGAACATCGCGACGAGCATCGCGGAAAGGTACCAGTCCGCGGGCACGATCTTTGACGACGTCCCGGTCAGCAGCGTCAGCAGAAAGAATTCGTATATGAAGTCCTTGACATTTACGAGCGAGAACAGCTCGAAGCCCTTTCTGTAAAAACCGGCCGCAAAGGAGCACGCGAAGCCGAGAAGGAAATAATAGATGAACCCGCCGATCTTGTGGCGCATGAAGCCGAGGGTCTCCGTACCGATGCTGCTACCCCTGAATTTTCGCTTGTCGCCGTAAACGGAGCGGGCGAAGAAATAGCCGCTCACGACAAAGAAGAATTCAACCGCCAGGGCCATAGCCCCTTTGAACAGGTCCGGGTTGTAAAAGGCTCTTGAGTGGAAAAGGACCACGTAAATAGATGCGACGAATTTAAAAAAATCGATCTCGCCGTTTCTTTTTTTGACTGCGTCAGCCATGGTATTACCCTTCCTTTGTATCAAGATACCGGATCTGAATGTCCGGCCGTTTCACAAAAACTGTCAGGCGAAGGACGCCTGGGGATCGTTGCATTTTCAAAATGCATTCCCCGGAATTCCGGGACTTGTCAGCGGTTGAACAGCTCTCGCGGCTCGATCGTTCCCTCATACAGGGCTTTGCCGACTATCGCGCCAGCGACGCCGGTCTGCTCGAGGACCCCGATATCCGCCATGGACGATACTCCGCCGGAGGCGATAACGTCGGCGGAGCGGACGCCCCCGTCCTTCCGGGCTGAGGGACGCCGGGAGACGAGCGAGCGGTACATTTCCGCGTTCGGGCCATTCATGGCCCCGTCCTTTGAGATGTCCGTGACGATAACGGTCGCGACGCCCTTTTCGGAAAGCCCGTCGTAAAACGCGCCGAGCTCTGTTTTCGTTACGTCCGTCCAGCCCCTGACCGCGACGAAGCCGTTCAGGCAGTCGGCGCCGACCGCGATCCTGTCTCCGAATCGGGAGAGCGCGGTGTCGAGAAAAGCGGGGTCTTCGACCGCCGCGGTGCCGAGGATCACCCTGTCCACGCCGAGGCCGAGATATCGTTCAACGGTCGGGACGTCTCTTATGCCGCCCCCGAGCTCGATGAACATGCCGACGCTGCGGCGGATCGCCTTTACCGCGGAAAGGTTGGCGTTGCCGCCGTCCCTCGCGCCCTCAAGGTCGACTATGTGCAGGCACTCTGCTCCGTCGCGCTCGAAAGCCGCCGCGACCGATGACGGATCTTCGGAATAGACGGTCATTTTTTTATAATCGCCTTTCAGCAGGCGGACAGCTTTGCCGCCGTAAAGGTCTATTGCGGGAAAAATCAGCACTTTCAGCTCTCCTTCATCTCGTCGGATTCAATTGAAAAAGTCGTGCATCTCGCGGATCACGTCCATGCACAGTCTGTAAATGCCGGTCCGCCCGTCAAGCTCGTAGGGCGCGCCGGAGGTGAGAACGACGTAAGCACCGCCGGTCTCTTTGTCGGCGACGTAAGCGGCGTACATCCCGAAATTGCTGCCGGTGTGGTAAAAGCATTCACCGGAGCCGAGTATTCCGCTTTTGATGAACGTCCCGTAGCCGACTCCCTCCGAGCCGTCGAAAAACGCCGGCGTGAGCATCGCGTCCGCGGCTTCCTCGCCGACGAGCCGTATCCCGTCGGCCGAGACGCCGCCGTTGAGCACGGCGTGAAGTATCCTGGCGTAATCCTTTGCGGAAATGGTCAGGTTGCCCTGCGTCAGGTGGTGAGTCTGCCCGGGCTCGGACGAAAAACGCAGGTCGAGCTGGGCGGATACCGACATGCTTCCCGCCCCGTACAGAGCGCCGACGTCGCCGCTGTCCCTGAGCATCGACGCGCAGTACGCCGCGTCGATGCCGAGAGGTGAAAAAACGTATTTTTCCGCGAGGCTCTGGAAAAACTGTCCCGTTGCTTTTTCGCAGACGGCCCCGACGACGGCGACCCCGAAATTGGAGTACTCGTAAGCGCTTCCCGGCGCTCTGTCGGCGTAGCTGAAAGAGCCGGAAAGCAGGTCGGCCATCGGTACGGAGGACTGATTCAGCCTCGAATCGAGAAATCTCTGCGAGTCTTTGAGCGAGGATGTGTGCGACATCAGCATGTGCGCCGTTATGGGGACGTCCGGGAAGGACGGGTTCCTGACGGCGTAGCCGAGATAATCGCCTACGTCTGCGGACCGGTCGACGACGCCGTCTTCCTCGAGCCTCATAAATACGAGGTCCGTGACAAGCTTGGAAAGGGAAGCGACGCGGTATTTTGTGTCCGGACCGACGCGCCTGCCTTCGGAGTAGTCCGCAAATCCGAAGCAGTAGCGGTATATGGTCCCCTCGCGGTCGATAAATGCCGCCTGGACCGCATCGGCGCCGGAGCTTCCGCAGAGCTCATCGAGACGGACGGCCAGGGTTCCGGCGCCCGACGTGGTCTCCGCTTCGGTCCGTTCTGCAGGGATCTCACCGGTAAACGTTTCCGGCGCGCTGACGGCGGCGACTGTTCCGACGCTTTCGCTCAGAACGACGGTCGTTTCGGAGACGGGAGCCGCGGTTATGGTCTCTTCAGCATCAGACGTGACGTAGCCTTCCGTTCCGACAGACGAGGGAATGCTCATGGCACCGTGAAACGAGCATGACGAAGCTGTCAGCATACATACCGCGGCGAGAATGAGCGGCGCTGCTGCGGGGATCCTTCCGTGACGTTTCATTGCTTCAGAATACCGTTATCTCACCGATGCAGACGTTGGTCGTGTATTTTGTGCCGGGGTAGCCGCTTTCAACGGTCAGGATGAACGAGCTTGCGGCGACGGGCGAGTCGAATCTGAAATACTGGTACTGCGTCGAGGCGTCCGGGTTGTAGTCAGCAGTCAGGCTTACTGACGAGCCGTCGGAAAACTTGAGCGAAAAGGTCCTGACCTGGCCGTTGACGGCGTACAGACCCTCGTCCGGGAGGTAAAGATTGCCGTTGACGATGCCGATCCCGCTGATGAGAGCCGTGCCTGCGAGGCGTATCTCCAAAGACCCTCCCGCTCCGCCGGAGGAGTCCGTGTTCACGCACCAGCACGTTTCGGCGTAGCCGTCGATCGCCTGGTCCGCGCCGAAGCTCCTTGAGGAGGACACGTTGGACGATGGCAGGACCGAACCGCTGAGAGTGGCGGCCGACGCTATGACCGGCGCGGAGTAGGCCTGCGCCTGCGTTGCAGCGGTGGCCTGATCCGGTATCGGCGCCGAGGTGACGGCGGGCTCAGTCATAGGATCGGTCGGAAGAGCCGAGGTGATATCGATCTCGAGCCCAGCCTGCGCCTCCGTCTGCCGTGGGGCGTCGGCTTCGGCGCGGTCTGTCGCCGCGGCGGCGTTATCGGCAGCCGGTTGAACGGTCGCGACTGCCTCGGGGACGCTCCTGCGGCTCTGAACGGCGACGGCGATGATCGCAACGGCGGCCACTGCGACAACAGCGGCTATGACGGAGATTATGATCGCTGTTTTATGGTCCTTCTTCGGCGGCGTGGGCGGAGGACCTGCAGGCGCGTACTGACTTGTGGCGTTTGTGTACTGCTGTGTATTATAATACGTCTGCTGAGGCGGAGCGCCGTATTGCCGGGCGGCATAGGGCTGCTGAGTATAAGGCTGCCCCGGAGCGGCTGTCGTCGCCTGATTGTCCGACGTCGGTTCCCGGTCCGGGAAAAAAGTGGTGGGCATATCCTCGCCGGCGTTATAGCCGGCGTTGTTCCCGCCCGGACCGAAGCCCGGCGTCCGATAGGGGCCGTTCTGCGGATTGCCGCTGTCCATGAAAGCACCTCCTGCATAAGGTTGTATGACGGAACTGCCGTTCTGATGCAAGTATACCGACGCGGGACGGCAAAGTCAAGCTCCGATGCTCCCTCGGTCCTTGACAGTCAGGGAAAAAAGCACTATACTTTTCCGGTATGTAATGCTGAAAGCGGTAATGATAATGAAAAAGACAAAGATAATCTGCACGCTGGGTCCGGCGACTGACGCTCCGGGCGTGCTTGAGCAGATGCTCGGCGCGGGCATGAACGTCGCGAGGTTCAATTTCAGCCACGGAACCCACGAGGACCATGAAAAAAGGTTCAGGGAGCTCGCCCGGCTCCGTGCCGCGCTGAAGCTGCCGGTCGCGACGATGCTCGATACCAGAGGCCCCGAGATCCGTCTGGGAGGCTTCGAAAAGCCGGAAGGAGTCTGCGTTTCGGAGGGGGACGTCTTCACCCTGACGACGGAGCCCTGCGTCGGCAGCGCCGAAAGGTGCTTCGTCAATTACGACGGCCTGCCCGCGGACGTAAAGGCCGGGGACGACATACTGATAAACGACGGGCTCGTTGCCATGAGGGTCGAGGATGTCGTCGGGCAGGAGATAAGATGCGCGGTAGTCGACGGAGGCGAGCTTGCCCCCGGTAAGGGGGTCAACGTCCCCGGAGTCAGGCTGAACATGCCGTATCTTTCACAGCGGGATATGGACGACCTTTCGTTCGGCAAAAGGATGGACTTCGATTTCATCGCCGCCTCCTTCTGCCGCAGCGCGACAGACGTCCGGATAATGCGCAACTACCTCGACGCGATAGGCTGGAAGACGGTCCGGATCATCGCGAAGATAGAGAACGCGCAGGGCGTCGCGAACATCGACGAAATAACGGAGGCCGCCGACGGCGTTATGGTCGCACGAGGCGATATGGGCGTCGAGGTCCCGTTCGAGCGCATTCCGGCCATCCAGAAGATGATCATAAAAAAGGTCTACACAGCCGGCAAGATCGTCGTTACCGCTACCCAGATGCTTGAATCCATGATAAACAACCCCCGCCCGACCAGGGCGGAGATAACCGACGTCGCCGGCGCGATATATGACGGCACGAGCGCAATCATGCTCTCCGGAGAGTCCGCCGTCGGCAAGCATCCCGTCGAGGCGGTGCGCACGATGGCGAGGATAGCCGAGACGACGGAGGCCGATATCGACTATAAGCAGCGCTTCAGCAGCGCCGCGGACGAGCCTCGCGGCGACGTTACCGCCGCGATATCGGACGCGACCGTGACCGCCGCGCAGGACCTGGGGGCCGCCGCGATCGTGACCGTTACGAAGAGCGGCAAGACCGCCCGGATGATCTCGAGGTTTCGCCCGGCAGTGCCGATCGTCGGTGCGACGACCGATGAGCGCGTCCTGCGCCAGCTCGCTCTCTCATGGGGCGTGGAGCCTGTTCTCTGCGAAGAAAAGGACAACTCCGACGCGCTGTTCGCTCATGCCGTCGAGGTCGCCGTCGGGGCGGGTTACCTCAGCCCCGGCGACGTGACCGTGATCACCGCCGGGATACCTCTCGGCGTGTCCGGTACGACCAATATGCTCAGGGTCCAGACGGTCTGACATTCCCCCCCCTTCCGGAGGCGTGACGTAAGAAAGCTGCGACTCTCTTCGTTTTTGATTACCAAAAAAATGACCGGACAGCCCGGAAAAGGGTTGCCCGGTGTTTTTTTTCATAGTATAATTCACTTGATCAAAAAACCATAGAGAAAACTGGTAAACAGTGCGCTGTGGTGCAGGACGTAAATCAAATGGTTAGGCCGAGATAATCGGCGGTAAGAATCAACCGAGCCGATCAGGAGCGAATGACAATCGTAAGCGGTGAATAAACATAGTATTCATATCATACGTACTTCCTCGAAGCGGCTGTAATAATGCAGCAGAATATCAACCGGATCGGAAGGAACAATAAACAAATGAATGAACTGCCAGGCAAAACAGAGATGGAAAATCAAAAGAAGTATCATTGCAAATGGTATTCTGCTTTCTTTTCCAAAGCATTGAAACGTATCAGCAAAAAATGGTATCAATGCTTCGAATTACCTTATTTGAAAAGCCAATTGGGCGGTTGCGGCGAGCATGTCTCGATCGGAAACGGAGCGCTGTTTTCAGGTAAACCCAATATTTTTATATCCGATAATGTTTATATCGGTCCCAATTCGCTGATATACTCAGCCCATGCCAGGGTATTCTTGGGAAGTCACGTG
>JAILDS010000271.1 GCA_024689165.1 Clostridia bacterium | reverse complement strand
GCAGCGCAGCCGTCGGATACGGTCACAAGATCCTTTGAGCAAAGACTCACGACGCAGCTTTCCGACCCGAGGTTTTTAAGTACGGCGGACCCTTCGTCACATTCAAAGACCTTGATCTTTTCTGCAAAGTCGGTCCCGCCGTAAAGAAGGAGTACGACGGCGGCGGGCGAGTCTTCGGTCATGACAAAACCGCCCTCCGGTGAGTCGTATACCGTGCGGAACGTCAGCCCGGGTAACTGCTCGGCTTCACCGGAAGACTGTTCGCGGGAGCAGGAGCACGCGCAGAAAAGTATAGATAACGCGCTTAAAAGCAGAAAAGCTCTGCGGGTCATGAAATAAAGAAAAGTCTGCCCTCGTTGATCTCACGCGGTCTGGCAAGGTCGGCAGGATATCCTATTGCGCAGTGCCCTATGCCCTCGTAATTCTCGGGGTCTGCAATGCCCAGCCCTTTGAGAAGCTCCTGAAATTCGGGCATCTCGAACTCTTCTTTTGCGCGGTGGATCCAACAGCCCGCGAGACCGACCTCATGAGCGGCGAGGAGCAGGTTTTCCATGCAGGCGCCGCCGTCGTAAATATACGTTCTTGCGTCTTTGCGGGCAAGAACGACGAGTATGACAGGCGCGCCGTAAAAGGTGTCCGTACCGGACGCTCCCATGATCTCGGCGTTGACCTCTGTCAGCCTTCTGCGGACCTCGGGGTCCGTGATCGCGATTATGATCGTGCTTTGTCTGTTCCTTCCGGTTGGAGCATGAAGACCCGCGTCGCAGATCTTCTTTATGAGATCTTTGTCGACCTCTTTTTTAAGGAACCCGCGAACGCTCCTGCGGGTCATAAGAAGGTCCATTCCGTCCATGATTTACCCTCCGGCGCTTGTTTTTTCAGATTTTAGTCGTATAATATCCGATTGTCAAGTATTTGAAAAAAGCGGGAGGGGTCCTTTTGAAGATCATTAAGACAGTCCTGAAGATATTGTTGTGCCTTATAGCGCTTGCCGCGGTCGTTTTATTCGTTCTGAACTTTGCTTATTACCCGCGTTACAAGCTTTTTAAAGGGGAATACGACGTTTCGGCAAAAGAGACCGACGGAGATATCATGATCGTCAGCTCGAACGTCCGTTGTTTTTCTCCGCTCGATTTTTTGAAAAAAGGCTGGTTCTACCGGGCCCCGCTCCTCTATGAAACTGTTTCTTCACTTGAGCCCGATATCGTCGGTTTTCAGGAGGTCACTCCGCTGCATTACAGGTTTTTGAACAGAACATTAAAGGGATATGATTCGGTTGTCCTGTACCGCGACGGATCGCTGATGCGCGAGGGGTGCCCGATATTCTTCAATAAAGGAAGGTTCGACCTGATCGACAAGGGCGGCTTCTGGCTTTCCGAAACGCCCGATGAGATGAGCAAAGGCTGGGGAGCGGCCTTCAACCGCGTATGCTCGTACGCGATACTCGAAGACAGGGCGACAAGCGAAAGACTCGTTGTTTTCAATACTCACCTCGACCACGTCAGCGAGGAGGCACGGATCAACGGTATAGAGCTTATTCTGCAAAAGATCGGGGATTTCGGCGGTTATCCGGCTGTAATCATGGGGGATCTCAACTGCCGGGAAGGCTCCGAAACATATCTGACTGCGACCGAAAGCTTCAATGACGCCAAGTATATGACGGACGATACAGATTCCGGCGCTACTTATCAGGATTTCGGCGCACAGCTCGACAGAGGGAATATAGATTACTTCATGCTTTCTAAGTCGGGTCTGTCGGTCAAAAGCTACAAGGTCGTCAGGGATGTGTTCGACGGTGTATATCCGTCGGACCATTTCCCGATAGCGATCGAAGTGTCTCTCGATTGAAGCATAATTGCTTGACTTATCAAGCCGTTTTTGGTAAAATAACGGCGTTCTGTGTCATATATTCGCAGAAATGATCGCGGAGGAATAGCAATGCTGAAATTTTTTCCGCCGAGCTTCGGTCTGTACGCCGCCGGTGTGATGATAGTCTTGTGGATCGCGGCTCTGATCCTGAAAAGGTATAATTTTAAGCTGATCCAGATCATTTGCAGGGTGCTTTCGGCTGCCGCGATGGTTTACCTCATCGTCGGCGTTTACACTGTTATGGGGCCTCCTTATTCCGACGCCGGGGTCCGTTACTCTCCATCGGGCGTCAGCGAAGCGACGGTCAAAAACGTTATGGACGGTATGAGCGACCTGCACGAGCTGCCGGCGATCAGGGACTCCGAGTTGTATCACGTTAAGCGGAATGCCGACGGCGTTGAAAAGTTCGTCCGGGAAGAGTACAGGGTGCTTTTTATAGAGGGCGATATCCGGGTCAATGTTGAGCTGACGGAGTTTGCCGATATCGAGGCCGCAAGGAACTATTATACGTCCGGTTACACGAAAGCCTCGGAATATATAAATGACTCCGAGAAAGACAAGCTGGGGTTCCTTATGGTTTCCGGCGCCGATTATGAGGCCTGCGTGCTGCCTGTGGGCTACGACGCCAAAAGATTCGTTTTCGGCGACCTTACGAGCGACGACGGAACGATATTCAGGGTATTTATACGTCTCGGTTCATACGTCGCCGAAATAACCGAGAATACGGATTCTTATACAGTCGCACCGGTGACCGACGGGCTGTTCACGAGCTCCGAAGAACTTGCCCGAGACATAACAACAGAGCCCTCTGCCCCGGTGAGGGAAGGCTGAACGAACAGGAGATTATATAATGGATGAGATGAAATTGAAATCACAGGCCGAACAGATCGTTGAAAAGGTCAAAGAGCTCGTCAGCGACGGGAGCGCGTCGCGCGTCATGCTCACAAGGAAGGGCGAGACCATTCTCAACCTCTCGCTCAACGCCGGCATCATCGGTGCGGTCGTCGGTCTTGCGGCAGCGCCCTATACCGTCCTGACGGCGGCCATCGTTTCTTTCGGTGCCGACTGCGACGTTGAGATAGAAAAGAAAGACGGCACGATCATAAAGATCGCGGATACCGCTCTGGGCTCAAGACTCACGGATTTCAGAGACGCGGCAAAGGATAAGGTCAAAGAGCTTTTTTCGGATAAAGCGCCCGAGGACGGCGAGATAGTCGCCGATGACTCCGCCGTCGAGGAAGCCCCGTCAGATGAGGAAGCTCCGCCCGAGGATTGACCGTTCAACTGTAAAAAGGGGCTGTCAAAAATCGCGATAATCGAGCTGTAGCACGGCAGACCTCTGCCGTTTCACAAAAAATGCGGGAATATGGCATTGTTTCGCCATATTCCCCGTTTTTTTTGTGACTACTGCAGCGACGTTATTCTGATTGAAAGAATATTACAGCCCCTTTTTCGTTCACGTGAGCTCGTCGGCGAAAAAGTCTTTCAGAAGCGGATAGAGTTGTGTATATTTTTTGTACTTCGATCGATAGTATTCGGACAGCTCCGGATCGGGGACGGCGGTCCTTTCGGGCTCGATCCTGACGGGAATGTCGATACCGGCGCATTCTGCAGCAAGAATCGCGCCTCCGAGCGCGGGACCTTCGCTGCCGATCGCGCTGATCGGCAGATCAAGCACCGACGCGATAATATCGAGCCAGACCTTGCTTTTCGCTCCGCCGCCGCAGGCTGTCGCGGATGAAAAAGTCATGGGGCAGAGCTCAAGGCAGTCCTTCAATGCGAAAGCGACTCCTTCGTAGACTGCGCGGCGAAGGTCTGCGCGGCTCGTCTCATGCGTCAGGCCGATAAACGCGCCCTTTGCCCGCGCGTCGTTGTGGGGACATCTCTCTCCGGAAAGATACGGCAGGAAGAACAGGTTTTTCGAGCATGCCGACGGTTTTTCGGCTGCGATATCGGAGTCGTCGTAATCCGACCGCATGACGTCCTCGGTCAGCCACTTGTTCGCGCTCGCTGCGGTCAGTATACAACCCATGAGATGCCATTTGCCCGTAGCGTGACAGAATGAATGAAGGGCGGGATTCGAGGTTTTAACGTACTTGTCGGTAGGTATGAACACGGTCCCGCTCGTGCCGAGCGAGATGTTGCAGCCGCCCTGTTCGACGGTGTTTGTCCCGACTGCTGCTGCGGCGTTATCGCCTGCTCCGGCGCAGACGACGGCGT
>JAILDS010000239.1 GCA_024689165.1 Clostridia bacterium | reverse complement strand
GTCTGCTGCGGCTCGACCTGCGGCGGCGTGAGCGGACGGGTCTCGCCGGCGCTCTGCGGCGCGCCCGCGGGCGTCTGAGAGGCGCCGTGCTGAGAGATCCCCCTTACCGACCGCTGTGAAACGGAGAAGCTGTTCGCTCCCGCGCCGGGGTAATTGCCCGGCGCGTGCTGCGGCCCCTGCGGGTAGGACGTGTCCTGCTGACGGCCCTGAGTATAAGCCGGTCCCTGCGCGGGAAGTCCCTGCCACGTGTCCGCCGCGCCGGTCGTACCTGCGTTCTGCGGCGTGAGCGGACGGGTCTCGCCGACGCCCTGCGGAGCGCCTGCGGGAACCTGAGACACGCCGTTCTGAGAGATGCCCCTTCCCGACTGCTGTGAAACGGAAAAGCTGTTCGCTCCCGCACCCGGGAAATTGCCGGGAGCGTACTGCGGGCCCTGCGGGTAAGACGGGGTCTGCTGCGGACCCTGAGGCGTTCCCGGGATCTGCCCGACTCCGCCGGACGCGGCCGGGGCGGCGGCGTTTTTCTTTTTGCCGCTCGAAACGAGAGCTGCCGCGCCGACGCCGGCTATAACGAGGACGGCGACCACTGCTATGACAGCTATCATGGCTCCGCCTCCGCCTCCGCCGTTGATGTTCGTATAACGAGTAGTTGCCGGAACGGTGGGCACGGGTGCGGTCGTCGTCGGAGCGGCGGTTGTGACCGGAGCGGCGGTAGTCGTCGGGGCCGCTGTAGTCGTCGGGGCGGCGGTAGTCGCGGGCGCGGGCGACGCCGTGACGGTAGAGCCGAGAGGAATGACGTCGTAGCCATTGTTATTGAAATATTTATACGCGTCGGAACCGCTTTCCGCATGGATCCTGACGCCGGAGGGAACGTATGTGCCCGCATTATCCTTATCAAATTCGCCGACGATATAAACGTCTTCGATACCGGGGTAGCTGTCCAGAGCCAGCTTGATCGGCCAGCCGTCCCACGTCGAATAATCCACAAGGACCAGAGAGGTCACGGGAGAATCGAGCTTGTAAGTCTGGGAAACGACTTCGCTGTCGCAGAAAAACACGTCCTCATCGGAATTGGATGAATACTTGCCGCTGAGAATGAGCTCTCCGTCGGAAAACTGCCAAAGATTGCTCATATAAGCGCCCCAGAGACCGCTGAAAACCGTCATAAGGCCGGTGCTGTTGTTTGTATAACGGTACCAGTAATCGAAAAGCTGATATTCGTTTCCGTATGAGTCTGTATCGGTATAATAATTCCAGATCTTGGGATCTTCCGCATCCGAGGGGAGCGAACTGACGGAGACCGCGTCTTTCATTTTGAGGTTGTCCTCATCATATTCGATCAGCCAGTATTCCCCGCCGGATGCCGCGTACACGAATTCGTCCGAATTGTCCGTATAATAAAAAACAAGGTCGTTGATGCCGGTGCCTGCCTGCTCGAACACCGAGGCGTACACAAGCTCCTTCGTATCGTCATCGAGATAATAAAAGTAGTAGTCGTCCTGATCATAACCGCCGTAACCGTCCATTATGAAACGCCTGACGATGAAGATATACTTCGTGGGCCACTGCCAGGTCAGTCCCTCGCCGTCCTCGAGCTCTTGATAATGGTTGTAAAGACAGTCCGAAAGATCCATGAGAAAATGGCAGCGGAAGTCTTCTTCGGCATTTATCCCGCTCTTCGGGTACGCGTTGTTCTCTGCAAAAGCGGGGAGAAAACCGGCGCAGGCGCACAGCAGCGCGAGCGCGGACGCCAGCGCGCCGGATAAAACCCTGATATGCTTCTTCATACCGATCTTCTCCCTTGTTTCAGAAATATTTTGATGTTTACAGCAGCTTGATAAGGCAGTTCCTGTCGCCGAGGCGGAGCTTCGTGCCCGGGGCGAGCATCGTCCCGACGTTCGGCTCGAGCTGGTCGCCGCCCGCGACGTAGGTCCCGTTGGAGGACTCGTCCGTTACTCGGTAGGCGCCTTCGGCGGGCAGGTAGGCTATCTTCATATGCACGCGGCTGAGGCGAGAGTAGCTCGAGGAAAGGACGTAGCTGCCGTTCGAGGAGCTCCTGCCGACGGTGACCTCGTTGTCCGGATCGAGCGGGTAGACCTTGCCCTCGTTGTCGCCGTTGAGCACCACGAAGCCCCTGAACACCTCCGTGTTATAACCCTCGTTGACCGGGTCTCGGGGATATTCCTGCTGCTCCTGAGCGGGGGCGCCGTTGCTCCATGAGGTGCCCGGGCGCCTTGCCGGACCGGCGGGATAGGCCGGAGCGTTCCCGCGGCGGACCACTGCCCCGCCGCCGTGTGAGGAGGTCGCCGCCACCGCCGCGATGATGCCGCCGAGCAGGAGGACGATCACAAACGAGACTATCGCTATGGTCGCTCCGGAGGAACCGACGAACACGTAGGTATCCGTCCGGGTGGTGTCGGGAACCGTCGGAACGGGGGGTTCCGTCACGGGTTCGGTCGCGGGTTCCGTCGCAGGTTCGGTCGCAGGTTCGGTCGTCGGCTCGGTGGCGGGCTCGGTAGTCGGCTCGGTCACGGGCTCGGGCGTTCCTTCGCTGTTCTTCGAAGCGCCCCAGATATAGTCGGACTTCCCGTCGCCGTCGTAGTCGACAGTCAGCTGAACGACGGAGCTGTTGTTCGTCGACGTTGTGACGACCGTCGCCTTGACTACGGGCACCGAGACGAACGAGCGGCTGTCGGTCATTTTGCCGGCGTCGTCGAAATAGTTGACGATGTAGTCCATCGTGCCCGTGTCGGTTCCGATGATCTTTACGTCGTAGTCCTTGTCCGGATCGAGCGTCGCGACCTTGATATCGCGCTTGCTGCCGATGAGCTGGATGTCGCCGAAGCTCTTTTTTGAGGTGTAATTGCCGCCGGAGCTGCCGTTGGAATACGCGTCGGTGCTGCGCAGGGTCTCCGTCCCGTCGCTTATCTCGACGTCGACGGGGCAGGCGATGTTTATAACTATCCTCGACTCGTCGAGCACGGTCGTCTGGATGTCGCCGAAGGTCACCCGGACGGTGGAGGCGTCCGTGACGTTGTAATAACCGTCGTCTACGTTGGTTATGGCGTGCATCAGAGTCTGGCCGAACTCAAGGTACTCGCCGTAAAGGCTGTGGAAGAAGCCGAGGGCGTATATATTGCACCTGTCCCAGTAGGATCTGGCGATCCTTATCGCGGCGTTGGCGTAGTAGGTGTAGTCGTCGGCGTAGTAGTACGAGGCGAGGTCCGGGTAGTTGTCGGTGATATACCCTGTGCTGTCGGTCGGGCCCTCGCAGGGCAGACCGTCGGTCATGACGACCATGTTCCTGATGGCGCCGTCCCTGCCGTAGATGTCGAGCATCGTGCCGGCTGTGTCTATCGCGTCGCCGAGGTTGGTCGTCGAGCTCGCGTAGAGATTGTCGATCCACTCGACAAGGGCGTCCGCGTCCGTAGTGAGCTCGTAGGTATAGACTTCGTCGTCATAAGCCACGAGGCCGACGCGGTTGCCGGAATAACCGAGCAGCTCGGAGCAGAACTTCTTCGCGGCGATCTTGACCTCGTCCATCGGGGTGCCGTTCATCGAGCCGGAAACGTCGAGGACGAGCACCGTGTCCCTGGTCTGGCCGACGACCTCGACCTGCGTGGAGTGGCTGCAGCTGGTCGCCCCGGTCGAAAGCGTGGCTGTGATCGTGGCGAAGCCTGCGCTCCTGGCGTAGAGTATGCCGTTTTCGCCCTCTTCGGTGACGGAAACGACGTCCGGGTCGGAGCTCTCCCAGGTGAAGGCGGGGTTTTCGACCGCGCTGTCGTAAACGGGCTCGATAACGCTGATCTCGCCCAGGTTGAGCTGCATGGAATCGGGAACGGTGAAATCCGCCGCGTATGCGGTGACGCACACCGCCGCGCAGAGGACGAACAAAGTGATGACTGCGGCCGCAAGCCGTTTAACAGACTTCATTTTTACATTTCCTTTCCGTAAAAAGCTGTCTTACGGAAACATCCGGCAGGACGGGGTAACCCGTCCTGCCGATCTCGGCGCTCTTACGCCGTTTCCGTCAAACGCATTACAGCCACATTATAGCTTAACCGAGACGGAAGATGTTTTTTCCGTTTGCAAGCTCGAGCTGAGTGCCCGCGTGCAGGTCTGTCGCCTGGCCGGGAGTGAGCCTGTTGCCGTTCGCCTTGGTGCCGTTGGAGGAGTAGTCGGTGACCACGTACACGCCTCTCATGCCGTCGAAACGGATGGAGCAGTGACGGCGGCTGACCTCTTTATAGGCGGGGTCGATGACGATCTGAGACTGCTTGGCGTCCTTGCCGATGACGAACTGCTCGCCGCTCTTGATGTCATACACGTAGCCCGCGCAGGCGCCCTTGACGCCGGTGATCTTGCCTGCCGCGCCTTCGGTCACGCCGGTGCTGCGCTGGGGCTGCCACTTCTTGAGCTCTTCGGCGACGACGTCCCTGACGATGCCGGAGATCTCGGTCGGGGTCGGGGTCACGAAGCGGCCGTTGAGAGCGTCCGGAATGGCGCAGTTGTAGAAGTTGGTCGCGGAGGGATAGTACTCGTAGGCCATCGGA
>JAILDS010000229.1 GCA_024689165.1 Clostridia bacterium | reverse complement strand
AGCGCGACGGTCCTGTACAGCGCGCCGACAGTTATGCCGATCTTAGGGTAAACGCCGAACATGAATCCCGCGTGGCCCTCGACGCCGAGCTCCGCGCCGAAGTCGAAGGACATCTCGGTGAGCGACGCGCCGCTGTTGTTGATGAAAACGGCGAACGACGCGCTTATGCTCCTTTCGGAGCTGACCGTCAGTTCGCCCTCCGCGCCCCAGGAGAGGATGACCCCGAGGTCAAGGAAGAGCGTGAGCCCCGCCGGGGTCACCAGCAGAGGGACAGAAACGAAATTGTGGTTGAACGTGCCCGACGCGCCGCTGCCGAGCTCCTTGAGGAAGGAGCGGTCGGTGAGCTTTGTGAAGAAATCGTCGAGAGTGATCTGGGAGAATGAGCCGTCCGGGATATCTTCCCCGGCGCTCACGCTGACTGAGACGGAGTCCCTGACGGAAAAGCTCGTCCTGCAGCCGCAGAACAGGCTCGGGCTTTCGTAACGGCCGAACCTGAAGCTGAAGTTCAGCCTGTTCGTATACTCATATTCCACGGCGGCGGTCAGCTCGGCGCTGATAAGCCCGTCCGCGGTATTTATCTTTATGGGGAAGGTTATCTCGAGCCCGAGCAGCAGCGACAGGACCGGATGCGCCGTTAACGCGCCGGGCTCAAGGGGCTCATACTCGTCTTCGATACGCGGGGTGCCGACCGTGACGCTGACGTCTATAAGGTCGTCTATCGAGATCCCGCCCGTGAACGAGCCGTCGTCGTTGATCCTTCCGCTGACGCTGTTTCGCATCAGCTCCGCGATCTCGGAGACGGCCTGGGACCGCGCGATCTTGCTCTCGAGCTCCTTTTCGAACTCCGCGACCGTTTCGGGGTCCGGCTCGAATTCCCCGACGGGGAGCCCGTTGAGTTCGAGCTGAGAATAAACGTCGCCCCAGTCGGGCTCGTCAAAGGTGTATTTCCCGCCGCTACCGCCGGTGATAAGGTACCCGTAGCCGCCTGACACCGCGATATCGCCCGGGGACAGCTCTTCGGAGGCAATGAGCATGCCGTCTTCCACGACGGCGTCGGAAAGCTCGACGGGCTCCGTTTTCAGCTCCTCGACCGGCTTAGCCGACTCTGCGGGGAATGCTATAATGAGCGTGGCGGAGCCGTATTCGGTAAAGGTGTTCCCGCTGTCTGCGAAATCCGCGCGCACCGCCGCGCCGGGCTCAAAGTCCGCGCCGACGTACTTCACGCCGTCCTTTTCGGTGAAAACGGGCTCGTATTCCGCGCCGGTCATCAGGTCGGTAAGCGTCAGCCCGTCCGTCCCGCTGACGGCAAAGACGTCCGAAACGGACTCCGCCGCGGCGTAGACGCCCTCCGGCACAGACTTAGGCGCGTCGTCGGAATCAAGGTCGAATTCGACAGCCCACTCGCGCCCGAGGGTCGCGGCGTCGAAATCCGCGCTGCCCTCGAACAGCACGCCGGAGCGGGAGAGGGGGACCAAGGTGACCTCGCCGTCGACGCCGTACGCCGCGACGCGGACGTTTTTGACCCGGTCGAGGTCGGAGCCCTCCTGAAACCTCACCGTGAAGCTCAGGGTCGGGTTCGAGGGGTCGAACACGACGTAGCCGCGGGTCTGTTCGCCCGTTATGAAGTTGATCCTCTCCTCCGCCGGGACGACGGGTGAAGTGTCAGTCGCTCCGTGGATGAAGTTTGTTATCACCAGCTCCTCGGCGACGGGCACGTCGGGGTCGTAGTTGACCGTCGCGGCGACGGAACGGGTCTCGCCCGCGTCCGAAGAGGCGACGGCGAAGATCGTGTATTCGCCCGGCCCGCCGGGGATGGACGCCACGGTGCTGAAAAGGCCGCTTGCGGACGATTCGGCTGTCCCGACGACCATGCCGTCGGAGGAATAAAGGGTGATCGCCGCCAAGGGGTACGTCCGGCCCGAAACGAGGAATTCGTCGGTGCGCGTATCGGTCGGGCAGGTGAGCGTGAAGGACGCGACGCTTATATCAGCCCTCGCGTTGAATACTCCTGTTGAATCCGTGACCGCGGCGGCGATGCAGGCGTCGCCGTCAGACTCGAATACGGCACGGAAGCGCACGACAGAGCCGTCGGCGACCGTCAGCGGGAACACGGGCTCGGCGGAGACGCCGTCGACGGTGAGCGAGTCCGGCACGATCGTCGTGTTCGCGTCGGTCAGCACCGTGAGCCGCGCCGAAGGGTCGAAGCTGCCGGTGTATATCGCGATCTCGGCGGGCTGTCCCACCGCGGGAGCAGCGCCGACGAGGACAATGTCGGCGTTCAGGACCGGCTCGTTCCTTCGGATGACGGTCCCGGCGCCGGTCTTTTCGACCTTCATCGACCTGCCGACGGCGACGGTATAGTCGTAGCGGTATTCGATGACGCCGTCCGCGAGCGGGAAGTCCGGAATGTAAAGAGTGGTTTTGCCGCCGTAAAAACGCGCCCGCGAGTAGTAGTCCATCACAAGCGGGGAGCTGCCGCTCAGTTCGACCTCTCCGCCGTCGACGGTCAGGGTCGAACCGATACGCATCATAAGCCCCTCGCCGGCGCCGCCGCAGAAGAGCTTTCCGCCCGAGACTGTGAAGGTCGTGCTCGCTCCGGCGCCCCTGTAATCCGAGACAAGGCGCATCTCGCCGCCGAGTATCGTGACGTCATCGTCGCAGTCCGCCGCCTCGAACGTGTCCAGCCCCGTTTCGTCGGCGACGACGAGGCCTCCGCTCAGCGTCAGGGGACCGCCGACGTAAAGATGGACGGTCTCCAGGGAGCCGGAGCGTACCTCGACGCTGCCTTCCCCGACTATGGCGAAGACGGGCAGGACGTCCGGGTCGACGGCGGCCGCGGCTTCCTGGCGCAGAACATTCAGACTGCCGCCGTCGAGGACGAATTCGTTCCACACCGTGAAGCTGCCGGCCTTATCCGGCGACTCGACCTCTATGAGAGCTCCTTCGCCGACCGTGCACTTCCCGTAGGTGCTGAAAATGTTACCGCGGACGCTGCAGTCCGAAAAATCAATGTTTCCGTCGGAGATAAGAGAGTGCCCGGCGCCGGAAAGCTCCAGCTCCGCGCCGCCCCGTATATAAAGGTCGCCGCAGTTGTAGAACGCGGCGGGGACGTGCTCCTCATCCGGCTCGCAGGCGGCTTCAAGCCGCATGACGACGCCGTCTATGACGCCGGTCCCGCTGTTGAACGAGAACGCGTTGCCCGTTACCGACTCCGAGCGCGCGTTGAGCGTGCCGGAGCCGGTCAGCCTGACCTCGCGGCCTTCGACAGCCCAGATCTCCACCGCGCTGCCGGAGTCGGAGTCTATCGTGACGGAGCCCCCGAAGTCGATCGTCATGTCCGCGTCGGCTGAGACGAACAGCCTGTTAAGCCGGACGTCGGAAAACGTCAGATCGGTCCCGTCGAAGCCGACGCCCTCCGGCAGGCTCCTTGACGGGTTGTAGCCCTCGCCCGTTCTGTAAGTTCCGTGAGCGTCTGAAAGCTCGACGTATACGCCCGTGTGCCAGCACTCCTCCCGCCGGGCCAGTGCGAAGGGCGTGTCCCGGAAAACGCCGTCTATCCTGTAGACGTCGTCCGCATCCTCTTCGTCGGAAAGGAGTATATCCTCGATCAGTCCGTCGAAGCCGACGGTCTCGAGAGTATAGGTCCATGAAAAGGCGGAATCCTCTATGTTCACGACGCCGGACGGTATGTCGATGTTCGTGAGCCCGCGGACGGAAACGTCCCCGTCCGCGTTCCAGGCGCAGCATGCCGAAAACGCCTCGGAGCCGATCTCAAGCAGCGTCGAAGGCAGGTAGACCTCGCGCAGGTCAAAGCCCCCGAAGGCGCAGCTGCCTATCCGGGTGATGCCCTCCTCGACTCTGACGACGGCGATATCATAATCGTTCCACGGGCGGATGGGGTTGTACCCTTCTTCCTCGCTCGTTCTCGGTGCGTCGGGGATCTCTCCCGGGCCGCGGATGACAAGCTCGGCGGCAACGCGTTCCTCGGCGCCGGGTTCATCCTCGCCGCAGACCTCGCCGGAGGGCGAGATCCATTCGGAATAGGCGTTTTCGTATATCGCCCAGCTGACGTCATCCCACTTGCCGGACACGACGGTGGAGGCCGCGAAGCCGGATAACGGCGTACAGCTCAGGACAAGGACGGCGCACAGGACAGCGCAGACTATGCGTTTGAACATGGCGGGATCCTCCGGTGTGATTATGATATTATGATATTATATTCAGTTGTCGACTTCGTCTCTGGGGTGGTTGAAGCTCTCGGCGTCGTGCGCGAGGGCCGAAACGTGGACGTATTTGTTGCCCTTTTCGTCCGTCTTCATCGGGAACGCGCCGGCCTTGCCCTTGGGTCGGAGCGTGATGTACGCCTCTGTTGTGATGTAGTAGTCGTTGGGGCGTTCGTCGAGCCTGTCGACCAGCGCGGTCGCGGCGCGGAGCCCCGCTTTTTCGTCCGTCGCGGTCGCGGCGAAAACGATAAGGTCGGAATCCACCGGGAGCCTCAGCGTTTTCGCGCCGGCGGGCACGTCGAAGGACAGCCTGAAGAGCAGGAGCTGTTTGCCGAACAGGACCTTCTCGCGGGAATTGGAGTGCGTCGCGACCCAGGCGACGTCGCCCTTCTTGATCCTGCCGACCTGACCGAGACCTATCATGTCCCAGAGGGCGAAGGGCTCCTTCATCGACAGGACGGTCTTTGTCACGGGCGTGTCGCCGAGCTTGAAGACGGCGTTCTTGTCCGAAGCGGCGCTCCCGGCGACAAGGTACAGTCTGGCCGCGCCCTCGGGTATGTCGATGATCTGCCCTTCGCAGCGCATGGCGTTGTGGTGGGCGGTGACAAGGTTGAAGTCCACGCCGCCGGCGGTTATGACGTCGGGCAC
>JAILDS010000228.1 GCA_024689165.1 Clostridia bacterium | reverse complement strand
CCCCTTACTCTCCGGACTGCGTTGACACTGGCATCCGCCCCGCGTTGAGGCTGAAGACCCTGTCCGGGCTGTCCGGCTCCTGACCCGACCGATGATTTTTTAAGGTGATGATCATGGAAAACAACAGGACCGAAACTTTGTACATCGTCTCTCCCTGCTACAATGAGGAGGAGATGCTGCCGAAAAGCGCGCCCGTTTTCGTAAGCACGCTGGACAGGCTCATTTGCTCCGAAAGGATCTCCCCCGAAAGCCGCGTGCTGCTCGTAGACGACGGCTCTACTGATGCGACCCGCGAGACAATGAAACGTATTCGGGAGGAGTACCCGGACAGAGTCGAAACGCTCTTTCTCAAATATAATTCCGGCGAGTTCCGCGCCTTTCTGGCGGGCATGAAGGCGGCGGCGGCAAAAGCGGACGTCATCGTCACCATAGACTGCGACCTTCAGGACGATATAGAAGCGATCGACGAGATGCTCGAGCTGCGTGTCGGCGGCGACGAGATAGTTTTCGGCTGCCGACCCTCCAGAGACTCGGACAGGCCTTTTTACCGCTTCTGCGCCGGAAGCTTTTACTTCCTTATGCGCGCCTTCGGGTCTAAGATCATTCCGCACTCATCGGAGTTCAGGCTCATGACAAAAAACGCCGTCGTTCAGCTCCTTGCCGCAGACAAAAAGAACCTTTTCCTCCACGCCGAGATACCATTGCTCGATCTCCCGCAGGGCAAAGTCTATTACGCGCGCAAAGCCCGCGTCGCGGGAAAATCGAGCTATAATTACGTAAAGCTCATCAGGCTCGCCGCCTCCGCGATGAAGGAATATACGTTTTTTTTTGAGACCGTTGGGCTCGTTACCGCCGTATCAGGTGTTCTTGTGGCGGTTTTGCTTGACAGGTGCGAAAAACGGGGCCGGGCGGATAAAGGCTGACGCCACCGGAACAACGGAACTATTGACTGGACCGACGATTTATTATAAGGTTGTGTTATGAAAGGTATCATGCCCGAGACGCTGTACATAGTCTCCTCGTGCTACAATGAAGAGGAGACCCTGCCCGAAAGCGTCCCCGTTTTCATTGACAAGCTTGACCGCCTCATCTCCTGCGGGAAGGTATCCGGCGACAGCCGCGTCCTGTTCGTGGACGACGGCTCCGCGGACGCTACCTGGGAAGTGATGGAGAGCTTTCGCCGCGGCGCGCCCGACAGGATCGTGACCCTCTGGCTCCCGGAAAACTCAGGCGAGATACGGGCGCTGATAGCGGGCATGAAGGCGGCCGTGGAAAAAGCGGACGTCATCGTCACCATCGACTGCGACCTTCAGGACGATATAGAAGCAATTGACGAGATGCTCGAGCTGCGCGCCGGCGGTGCTGAGATAGTTCACGGCTGCCGCCCCGCCAGAGACTCGGACGAGCCTTTTTACCGTTTCTGCGCCGGGAGCTTTTACTTCCTTATGCGTGCCTTTGGGTCGAAGATCGTCCCGCACTCTTCGGAGTTTAGGCTTATGACCAAAAACGCTGTCAGTCTACTTCTCGGCACGGACAAAAAAATCTTGTTCCTTCCGGCGGAGGTAGCGCTGCTCGATCTCCCGCAGGGCAACGTCTATTACGCTCGCAAAGCCCGCGTCGCGGGGAACTCTAGCTACAATTACGCAAAGCTTATCAGGCTCGCCGTGTCCGCGATGAAGGAGTACACAGCATTTTTTGAGGCTGTGGCTCTCGGCTCTGCCGTATCCTGCGCTCTTTTTGCTGTGGGGATAAACCGGCGCGAAAAAACAAAGAGGGTGAAAAAATGAATGTCCCCTTCCGACGCCTCGACGCCGAGTTCGCCCTGTTCCGGGATGAATATATTTCAGCCGCCGAGAAGGTGCTTTCCGGCGGGATGTACGTCAACGGGAGCGAGGTCTCCCGCTTTGAGCAGGACTTTGCCGGCCGTACCGGAAAAAAGCGCTGCTGTGCCGTGAACAACGGTACGGACGCGCTTTTCATCGCGCTGAAATGTCTCGGCGTCGGCGCCGGGGACGAGGTCATAGTCCCCTGCAACACCTTCGTCGCCGATTTTCTGGCGGTCAGGAACTGCGGGGCGGTTTCCGTTCCCTCCGACGCGGACCGGTACTTCTGCCTCGACCCCGCCGGGCTTGAAAAAAGGCTCACGCCGAGAACGAAGGGGATCGTCGCCGTCCACCTCTACGGCCATTCCGCCGACATGGATGCGATCTGCAACTTCGCCGGAAAACACGGGCTTTTCGTGATAGAAGACTGTGCCCAGGCGTTCGGGACGACCTTCGAGGGCAGACCCGTAGGTTCCTTCGGCGACGCCGCCTGTTATTCGTTTTACCCGACGAAGAACCTCGGCGCTTTCGGCGACGCGGGCTGCGTCTGCGTAGACGGAGACGGGCTTTTCGAAAAACTGCGCGTCTTCAAGAGCTACGGCATGAGTGGCGGCGAATATGTTTCCGAGGGCGTCAACTCGAGGATGGACGAGCTACAGGCCGCGCTGCTCTCGGTCAAGCTTTCGCACTCCGCACGGCTGCTGGACGAACGGCGCACCATCGCAGAAAAATATCTTCGCGGCGTCTCGAATCCATATATCGCGCTTCCCGGAACGTCGCCCCTGTCGAACCATACCTACCACCAGTTCGTCGTCATGTGCTCCCGCCGCGACGAGCTGAGGCGATACCTCGCCGGGCTCGGTATAGAAACGATGGTCCACTATGAAAATCCGCCGTGGCTGTCGGAGATCTATCCGGCGAGAGGCGGACAGGCGGAACTCAACGCGTTTTCCTCGACGCTGCATACTAGAATACTGTCACTGCCGATCTTCTGCGGCATGACCGACGGGCAGATCGACTATGTCATAGGCGCGCTCAACGATTTTCAGTCGAATTCCGTGGGCGGAAGCCCGAGATGAATATCCTGCTGGTAAACCCCTCAGTCGGATTCTACGACCGGACGATGTCCACTCCGCTGGGGCTTCTATCCATCGGCTCGTACCTGAAGTATCACGGCCATGAGGTCCGCCTGTACGACCGGTGCGTCGAAAAGATCAAGCTCCCGCGCGTGCTGGAACAGTGCCGCCCGGACATAGTCGGTATCTCTGTAATGTCCTCAAGGGGTCTGAAAGATGCGATAAACGTTTCGAAACAGCTCAAAAATCGCGGGCTGACGGTGGTGTGGGGCGGCCAGCTCCCCACAATGCAGACCGAACTGGTCATAGATAACGATTACGTCGATCTCGTGTCCTTCGGCGAAGGGGAGGAAACGTGGCTGGAGCTTGCCGACCGCCTCGCCTCGGGGAGGGACATCCTTGACGTCCCCGGCACGGCGTATAAAAAGGATGGCTCCGTCGTCAGAAACCCCGCGAGGCCTTTTTCGGACCTGACGGCATTCCCGGACACGGACTGGTCGCTGGTGGACGTCGGCAAGTATATGCAGCGATACCTCGGCTATCAGAGGATGATGTACCTCTACTCGTCCAAGGGCTGTCCCGGGCGCTGTGCCTTCTGCCCCAACGTTACCTATCACAAAAGCATCCACAGGAACCGTTCCGACGCGCAGATAATCTCCGAGATAAAGTACCTTATAGACAATCACGGGCTGGACGCGGTCTATTTTTCCGACGAGGTCTGGCGCGTTAGCCGTTCCGAGGTCATCCGTTTCTGCGAAGCGCTCAAGGATGCGAAGCTGGATTTTCACTGGGGCGTAGACCTGCGGGTGGGGCTGTTCGACGAGAAGATATACTCCCTGATGTACGACGCGGGCTGCCGCTGGATATTCTTCGGCATCGAGAGCGGGTCGCGGGAGATGCAAGCCCGCATCCATAAGAACATAAAGTACGACCTGATAAAACCGACCGTGGAGCTGCTCAACGGCATGGGGTTCACGACGATGGCGTCTTTCATCGTCGGCTTCCCCGACGAGACGGTCGAGCAGCTGCGCGATACCGCCGCGATGATAAACGACCTGCCCCTCGGGCTGACGCCCATCTTCCACTTTACTCCCCTGCCCGGCACGGAGTTTTACGATCAGCTCGTCAGAGAGGGCAGGTACAGCCTCCCACGGAGACTCGAGGATCTTTTCTCGGTCGTCGCGACGGAGAGCCTCGGCACCAATTACTCCCGCGTGCCGGATACCGACCTGAAGGTCATTCGCTGCTGGTTCCACTGGAAGAGCTTTACGAACAAAACGGCGATAAGCGGCGGCAAGCCCTTCGAGTTCGCCCGGCAGACAATAGCCAGCTCCCTGAGGACCATTTCCATGAAGGGCGCTCTGAGTTTTCTGGTCAACGGGTTCGCTGCGGCCTATGAGTTTTTGTACGTATTCTATTATTCCCACATGTTCCCGAAGATCAGGGAAAAATATGCCCTGAAAAAGGTCGATTAGTATGCCGAAAGAGCTTTCACTGGCGCCGCGGACGGAGGAACCGCCCCGGCGCACATGGTTTACAAAAATGAACTTCGTACCCGGTAAGCGGGGAACTCTTATCGGGCTTGCTGTCGTTTTTGCTGCGGCCGGCCTGCTGTTATTCAACAGTTTTTACGGCATCGGTACGCCGGACGAGGCGTTTTACCCAATTCTCCCCTTTAGGTTCCTCCGCGGAGCGCGCCCGTTTATCGACGAGTGGCACGTGTCACAGTTATCGGCGTTCCTGCAGTACCCGTTCGTGAAGCTGTTCGTCGGGCTCACAGGCTCGGCGGACGGGATCATCCTTTATTTCCGAGCCCTTTTCATCCTTGTGCAGCTCGCTTTTTCCTGCCTTGTGTTCCTGAGAATGAAAAAAAACGGCTTTGCGTGCGCGCTGACAGGGACGCTGCTGTTCGAACTCTTCGCCGCCGAATGCACGCTGTCGCTGGACTACTACACCCTGAGCCTTTTTGCGATACTTGCCGTCTGGCTCGTACTGTTCTCCCCTAAGAAGCCGGGAGCGGCGAATTTCGTTTTTGCCGGGGCCTTTTTCGCGTGCGCGGTCCTGGCGGAGCCGCCATTCGTTATCGTTTATGTGTTCTGGTTCGCCGCCGTCGTTGTGTCGGCGGCGCTGAGAAAACGCCCTCATCCGGCGCTGGCGCTGAAACCCTTCGCGCTCATCACTGCCGGCATCGCCGCCGTCGCCGCCGTTTTCTTCGCGTGGCTTTTCATGAGGATGACTCCTTCGGAGTTCTTAGCGAACTTCTTCAACGTTTTCAGGAGCGGCGAGTACTCCGTCCATACCCTCGGTGTCGGCTACGGCAACTACGCCCAGTCCCTGCTGCGCGATTTCTCATGGACGGCGGGAGCGGCAGCCGTTTACATCGCCGCGATAATAATCGACCGCGGCCGCGGCAGACGCCGGCTCATGTGGACGTACGCCGGTCTGACCATCTTCGCGGTCATGATGCTGATGACCGTGATCGGATCGGTAAAAAACTCGAACCTTTTGTCCTTCATCAGCCCGCCGTTCGCCGTGGCTTTCATGGGGCTCGCCGCTTACATCCTGTCCGAAAACAGGAAAAAGGAGCTTCTCGTCCTCTGGATATTCGGGCTGGGCTACACCGTTACAGTCGCGGTGGGCAGCGAGTCCATGATCTACGCGGGTTCCTACGGATTCGTTTTTTCGGATATCGCCTCCGTGCCGATGATCTTCGGCCTGTGCGAAGAGCTCTCCGTCCGGCGGCGGGATAAGAAACGGCGCCGGGGCGGCTCGTTCGCCCGCAGCAATCCCTCCCGAGACGCCTTCAGGCCTGTCCCGGTGTGTGCCGCGGTCCTGCTCGTATGCGTCCTGGGCATA
>JAILDS010000221.1 GCA_024689165.1 Clostridia bacterium | reverse complement strand
TCGCTGAAGCCGAAATAAGTCGCCCGTGAAGCGCGTATGGCGTCAAAATCAAGAAACGGAAGGACTGTATTCGCAAGATCGCCTCCGGAAACGTCGAAAATGAAGTCCACCGAAGGGTCAAGGAAAAAGCCGTTGAGAACGTCCGCTTTCTCCATTGCCGAAGGATTTTTATCTGACAACAGCAGCGGGCTAACTGCCGTTCGGACGTTTAGTTTTTCAAGGACGCCGGAAAGCCGGGCAATATCTCTTTTCTCCGATTCAGGAAGCGGATCCGAACAGCCGACAAGAGCAGCCCTTTTTATAGTCGCCATATCACAAACCTCTCACAAACCCTATCGTTACTTCGGAAAACTGTTTATTAATACAGTTATTTCGGAGAGAGCATGAATGCGTCTATGAACCGGCGTATCTGGGCTGACTTTCGAGCGGGTATAGGTATCAGCCGGTCCGTATCGAGCACGATCTCGCCGCCGCTGACGTACTTCACGCGGCGAAGGTTGATTATATAACTTGAATGAGGTCTGTAGAAATAATCCGGCAGAAGAGGCTCAATGTCCTTTAGCATCTTATTTACAGCCAGGGACTCTCTGTCTGTATGAACGATGGAACCGACCTTTTTCGCGCCTTCAACGGCAACGATCTTATCCGCAGGGATATAAACAAAACCGTGCGATTCAACAGGCAGCTTGATCCTCGGAGTGAGGTCGGGAGGTTCGGGTGAGGCGGACAATGTTTCAAGCTCGTTTTCGGAAAACCTGACCTGGGATCTCAGACTGTTGGAAATCTGGACGAAATTACAGCGCCAGAAAACAGAACCGTCCATGTCGCGGCATTTATGGGCGGCGATAACTATAGACTGGCTGTACTCGCGCTCTTCCCTGCCATCCCGCCTTGTCAAAAGCGTAATGTTCAGAAGGATCAGATGGTAGCTGTTCGCATAAGTAACAAGCCGCGAACTGATTTTTTTCACCTCGCAGCTGATATTGAGAGTATTGAAAAACCTGATACCGGAGACCACGCTTTGCCTGCCTACCCAAAAAGGTCTGCCGCCGGGTCCGCTCCAGATCACGTTGTCGTCAAGATAAGAGACAATCGAAGAACTGTCGCCGCCGTAAAAATCTATAACGGCGTCGACAGCATACTTTTCAAACTCGCTTATCACAGTCAGTCCATATACTCCTGGAGTATTTTGATGACGTCTGCGACGGTCTCGATATTCATCGCTTCCCTGTCGGGGATCTCAACGTCAAAGCTGTCCTCGATCGCGACTGCGAGATTGACGAGCTCAAGAGAATTGAGCCCGAGCTCGGTCCTGACGTTGGTTTTTTCGGTGATCGATTCGGGATCGATATCCACAAAAGAACAGATTATCTCTCTAAGCTGATCCAACATATGCTTTACCTCGCATATTTATCAATGACTTTCTGTCTGATGACCTTCATCGTAGTGTTTTTTTCCATCGGCTCGTCGACGAGGATCACGGACTGGATCTTTTTGTATGCAGCGAGCTTCTTGTTGACGGCAGCAATGTCGTTTTGAAGCATCTCGTTGATCTCGTCGTGTGTTTTCGGCTCATCGAACTGCGAAGGATCGACGTAAACGACCGCGGCGATTATCTTCATTTCTTTGCCGGCTATCGTACGCACGGCTTCGATCGCGACGGCTTCGGTGACGTATGGGATCCCGTCCATAACGGCGAATTCAAGGTCTTCCGGGAAAACGTTCTCACCGTTGTCGAGGATGATGATGTTCTTTTTTCTGCCGCTTATGTAAAGGTTGCCCGCTGCGTCGACCCTGCCGTAGTCGCCGGTCTTGAACCAGCCGTCCTCAAAGGAAGCCGCCGTAGCCTCGGGGTCCTTGTAATAACCGGAAAAGACGTTGTCGCCTTTGATCCAGATCTCGCCGACGCCTTCGTCGTCGGGCTCGTCTATCCTGAGCTGCCCGCCGGGCATGAGCTTTCCTGCGCTTGCGGGCGTCAGTTCGGCGTGAAGATTGAGCGTGTGCGACGGCGAAGCTTCGGTCATACCGTATCCGTTGTAGATCCTGAAGCCGAAGTCGCCCATACCGGTCATATACTCCGCGCGGGACGGAGCGCCGCCGCAGCAGATCGTCGGGAACTTCCGTTCACAGAATTTGCTTGAGATCGTCTTGAACAGCACGGGACGCAGGTCGATGCCTTTTTTGCGCATCGCGTTGCTGAATGCGACGAGCTTTCTGAGAACGTCCTCTTTGCCCTGTTCCCTCGCGTTCGCCCAGATGCCGTTGTACAAGCCTTCGACTATCATGGGAACTACGCCCATAGCCTCGGGCTTGAACTCAAGAAGATTCTTTTGGATGTTTTTAAGACTGTCGTTGATATAGATTACGGCGTTCATGTAGAGGGCTGTGAAACAGTTGCACGAAAGCTCGTAAACGTGGTTCATCGGCAGTACGGAGAACGAGGAATACTCCGTCGGGATGGTCGCAATGATGCCGTTGACGTTAGTGCAGAGATTTTTGTGAGAAAGCACGACGCCCTTGTTCGCGCCTGTGGTGCCGGAGGTAAAGAAAATCGCCGCGGGAGAATCGTTGTCGATCTCGGCGTTGATATAGCTCCTGTCGCCGTGCCTGATGAGCCTTTCGCCTTCTTCGATCAGCTCTTCCATGGTAGCGAACCGGTCGCTGTCGACAGACTTATTGAACCCGACGGCAAGCATGAAGCCGGGATGAGAATCAAGGTGGAATTTAGCCGTTTTCGCGTAGGCCTTGGAAAAGAACAGCCCCTCGCAGTCCGCCTTGTCAAGAAGATTGCTGATCTCGTCGTCACGAAGCTGCTTGTCTATCGGGACCGCAACGCCTACGCCGCCCGACACGGCAAAGAACGCGACGAGCCAGTCAAAGGAGTTTTCGGCGATGATAGCCAGATGCTTGCCCTTGAAGCCTCTGTTGAGAAGCGCCGTGCCGAGAGCGTCGACCTTGTTTTTAAGCTCGCGGCAGGTGTGGGACACAGGCTCGCCCTTGATCCGTTCGACGACGCAGACGCTGTCGCCGTAATACTTGTCCGCGCGAAAAACAAGCGTCTTCAGATTCGGCAGTTTGCCGGTGGCTATGATATGTCTTCTGAGCTTGGTCAGTCTTCTGCGTTCCGAAGCGGATACTCTGAAAGTCCAGTCTGAATTGTTAGCTGCCATACGGTCACCTCAGTCAAGCGCAGCTTTGATCTCGCCGAAAGTAAGGTCTGGGTTTTCAATGCCGGCGAGAACTGCTTTGATCATGTTGGAATGAAGGGCTTCGAGATGCTGTTCCGTGATGCTGTTGATCCTGTAAAGATAATGGAACTTGATGCCCATGTCCTTCCCGTCCGGATACGTGAAAGTATACAGCGGCATGACGTACCTGCCGATATTGTAGCCCCTGAACTCGATCTCATGCTCTCCGCCGGAGATCATCGGCAGCCACGTGAACATCATGAACGAAGGCATCTGAGTCGCCTTGAGGTTATACATCTTTCTCTCGATAGCAAGCGCTTCCGTGTACGGGAAGAACATATGGCGGTAGAGAGAATTCTTTACTTTGTCGAGCTCGGTAAGAGCCTCTTTGAACGTAAACTCATCCTTTATGATAGCGCGGACCTGCAGCGGCTGAGTAAGGCAGCCGCCCATATTCTTTTCCTTGAAGGTCACGCGCTTGCTGCAGAGCTGAAGCGAAAGGGTGTCATCCGTGTCATAGTTGAGCTTTGAGACGTGCGCCCTGTAGCCGAACTGCATGAGCGTTTCCGGAGATACGAGGTTTGCCTTGCAGAAGTCAAAGAATTTTGCGGCGGTCTCGGGGTCGATCTTCTTCTCAAGAAGCAGCGCCTTGTCGTGTATCGGGTCGTAAGCCTGTGGTATGCGCAGGTTCGGGTCGCCGGTCTTTTTGCGCGCCGCGTCGAGCAGGTCGTGACCGTGCACGCCGGCGTAGAAGGGACAGCCGTCCTTTTCGAAGAAATCGTGATAGAACGCGGCGCCCTTTTCCATCTTCTCTTTATTCTGAAGCATGGCAAGCTCGCCGACAATGTACTCGCGATAGGAATAAAGAGGCTTGGGAAGCTCCGTCCCGGTTGCGAGAGAGCGGTATACCTCCAGAAGGTCTTTATAGAACACAGCGGTCGCAGCGGCGTCCATAACCAAATGCGAGACGTTGAGGTATATACCCGTCCTGCCGTCCGCCGTCGTGAAGAAAACAACGCGGAAAGTCTCATCCTTGAAGATCCTAATCGGGGTCTGCGCGTCGGCGGTAAGAACGGCCTCCTGTTCCTCATATGTTTTGAAGTTTTTGACGGGGACGTCGGTAACACTCCATGCAGGAAGGAAGAACTGCTTGACTTCGGCGTTCAGGCCCCTGCCGAGCTTTACGAATCTGAGCCTGAGACAGTCGTTCCGGGCGATCTCTACGTTGAGAGCGGTAAGCAGAAGGTCGAAATCGAGCTTGTCTTTGAGGGCAATGGACGACGGGACCTGCATGACCTGCTTGTGTATGGAGTATTTGAGCATGAGGTACATGCTCTGCTGGGACGGGATAAGATCATAGAGCTTGAACGGAAGAGTCTTGGACATTTCGATCTCCTTTCACGGTACAGCTGTAAATAACCATGTTTCATGCTAACATATCATTCATTATTTGTCAATATTCGTTACAAGTTTATATAATAATGACAAACGAAAAAAATCCCCGCTTTCGCGGGGAAATGAAGCTTAAGATCATTCGGCAAGTTTCTTTTCAAGATTATCAAGCTCTTTTTTGATACCCTCGGGCAGGGCGTCGCCGAACTTCGCGTAGAACTCCTTGATGCCCGGGACCTCGGCAGCCCACAGGGAGTTGTCGACGGTGAGGATAGACTCGAGCGTATCTTCGCTGACCTCGTCCTCAATGCCGTCAAGGTTGATGTCCTTCGCATAAGGAACGTAGCCGATAGCGGTCTCTCGGGCGTCGACCTTGCCCTCGCAGCGGTCAAGTATCCACTCGAGCACGCGCAGGTTCTCACCGAAGCCGGGCCAAAGGAACTGACCCTCGTCGTTCTTTCTGAACCAGTTGACGTTGAAGATCTTCGGAGCC
>JAILDS010000180.1 GCA_024689165.1 Clostridia bacterium | reverse complement strand
GTCGACGTCGACCTTGTACATATCCGCGTAGCGGATGAGCCGGCACTCGCCGTAGGCGTGGCAGCCGCACTGAAGGCATCGGGCGGACTCCGCCTTAGCCTGATCCTCCGTGAAGATCGCGGCGACGGGCAGGAAGTCGTTTCTGCGTTCGGACGCGGGACGGGTACTCTGCCGCTGCCTTTCGGCGGGCGTCTCCTTCGAGAAATCGATATTTTCAAGTCTGCGCTTTGATATGACCTTGGGCGTGAAATCGAGCTCCGCGCCGAGAAGGTACGCGTCGACCGCCTTCGCTGCCCTGCCGCCCTCGGCGATGGCCTCGATCGCTATCCCCGCGCCCTTGTTGGTGCAGTCGCCCGCCGCGAAAACGCCGGGCATCGAGGTCAGCAGCGTGTTCTCGTCCGCCTCTATGGTGCCGCGCTTCGTGGTCCTGAGGGCGGTGAAGCCGTCCGGCGAGTTTTTCTGGCCGGCGGCGATTATGATCGAATCCAGCCCTAAGGTGACGAACTCGCCCTCGATGGGGACGGGCGAGCGTCTGCCCCGTTCGTCCGGCTCGCCGAGGCGCATCTTCTGGAGCCTGACGGAGCTGACGCGGCCGTTTTCGCCGATGATCTCGTCGGGATTGGTAAGGAACAGGAAATTCACGCCCTCCTCGATCGCCTCGTCGATCTCAAGGTCTTCGGCGGGCATTTCGTCGCGGGTGCGCCTGTATATGACGCTGACCTCCTTCGCGCCGAGTCTGACGGCGGTCCGGCAGGCGTCCATGGCGGTGTTGCCGCCGCCGACTATCGCGGTCCTGTCGCCTATCGCGGGCCTGTTGCCGAGGGCGACCTCGCGCAGGAAGTCGATACCGCCGAAAACGCCCTCGAGCTCTTCGCCCTTACAGCGGATGGAGGAGCTTTTCCACGCGCCGTTGGCGACTATGAGAGCGTCGTGCCGGGCGCGTATATCCTCAAGGTCGGCTTCCGTTCCGATCTCAACGCCGCATTTTATCTCGACGCCGAGCGACTCTATGATCGCTATCTCCGCGTCGAGGACCTTTTTGGGCAGACGGTATTCGGGGATGCCGTAACGGAGCATACCGCCCGCCTTGGGCATTTTGTCATAGACCGTGACGGAGTGCCCCTCGAGCGCGAGGAAGTACGCTGCGGTGAGCCCGGCGGGGCCGCCGCCGATGATACCGACGCTCTTGCCCGTGGCGGGCTTTTTTTCCGGCAGGACAGGCGCGCCGCCGAACTGCGCCGTGTCGGAAGCGAAGGCCTTGAGCGCGCAGATGGAAATACTGTTTTCCACGTTCTGACGGCGGCACTGGGTCTCGCACGGGTGCGGGCAGACCCTGCCTATGCTCGACGGCAGCGGTATTTTTTCTTTGATGACGAGGACGGCCTCGTCGTATTTGCCCTCGTTTATCAGCCTGATGTATTTCTGGCAGTCCGTATGCGCGGGGCAGGCGATGGAGCAGGGCGCGACGCAGTCCGCGTCGTGGTCGCCCATTATCAGCTCGAGCGCGAGCCTGCGCCCCTTTTCGACGCGGGGGGAGTTCGTCGAGATCTCCATCCCGTCGGAAACGGTCGCGGAGCAGGCGCGCAGAAGCTTCGGCACGCCCTTCGCCTCGACCACGCACAGCCCGCACGCCCCGTAGGGAGCGAGCTCCGGGCTCTTGCACAGGTTCGCTATCTCAATCCCCGCGTTTTGGGCGGCTTCAAGAACGGTCTGCCCCTGCAAGGCGGGAATATCGCGACCGTCTATATTGATCGTTATCCTGTCGCTCATTTCATATCCCTCCTCAGCTGACCTTGACCGCGCCGAAACGGCAGACCCTCATGCAGCTGCCGCATCTGACGCACTTTTCGGGGTCGATCTTATGCGGCTGCTTCACCGAGCCTTCGATGCACCCGGCGGGGCAGTTCTTCGCGCACATCGTGCAGCCCCTGCACTTGTCGGGAAGTATTTCGTAGGTGATGAGCGCTCTGCACTCGCAGGCGGGGCATTTTTTGTCCCTGACGTGAGCAACATACTCGTCCGAAAAGTATTTTATGGTGGTAAGGACCGGGTTCGGCGCGGTCTGCCCGAGGCCGCACAGGGCCGTGTCGCGGATGCCGGAGCAAAGCTCCGTCAGCGTCTCGACGTCGCCCTCCTCGCCTCTGCCCTCGGTTATGGCCGTGAGCTTCTCATAGAGCCGTTTCGTGCCGATACGGCAGGGAACGCACTTCCCGCAGGACTCTTTGGTGGTGAAATCGAGGAAGAAACGGGCCATATTGACCATGCAGGTGTCCTCGTCCATGACGACCATTCCGCCGCTGCCCATGATCGCGCCGGTGGCGGCAAGCGCCTTGTAGTCGATGACCGTATCGAGCAGGCTTTCGGGTATGCAGCCGCCGGAGGGGCCGCCGAGCTGGACGGCCTTGAACTTTTTGCCGTTTTTGATGCCGCCGCCGATGTCGAAAATGACCTCGCGCAGCGTCAGGCCCATGGGTATCTCAACGAGTCCGCCGCGGACGACTTTGCCCGTGAGCGCGAAGACCTTGGTGCCCTTGCTGTTCTCCGTGCCCAGGGACGCGAATTTTTCGCCGCCCATCAGCAGTATCCTCGCTACGTTCGCGTAGGTCTCGACGTTGTTGATGTTCGAGGGCCTGTTCATATAGCCCTTCTGCGCCGGGAACGGCGGCTTGAGGCGCGGCATGCCGCGGCTGCCCTCAAGGGACTCTATAAGAGCCGTCTCCTCGCCGCAGACGAACGCGCCTGCACCGGCTTTGATCTTTATCTTCAGCGAGAAGCCGCTGCCGAGGATGTCCGAACCGAGGAAGCCTCGCTCCTCCGCCTGGGCCAAAGCCGCTTTGAGCCGCTCTATGGCGAGCGGATATTCGGCGCGGACGTACACGAAGGCGTTTTTCGCGCCGATGGCGTAGGCGGCGATGAGCATGCCCTCGATAAGGCAGTGCGGGTCGCTCTCTATGACGGCCCTGTCCATGAAAGCGCCGGGATCGCCCTCGTCGGCGTTGCAGATGAGGTACTTGTCGTCGCCCTCGCTCTGCCTCGCGGCGTTCCACTTGAACCAGGTCGGGAAGCCAGCGCCTCCCCTGCCGGCAAGGCCGGAGACCTTGATCTCCTCTATGACGGACTCGGGCGTCATATCGAAAAGGGCCTTTCTGATCGCCTTGTACCCGTCGCGGGCTATGTATGAATCTATGTCGGTCGGGTCGACCACGCCGCAGTTCGCCAGCGCGATACGCGTCTGCCTCTTAAGGAACAGCCCGTCCTCGTCGGAGATCCGCAGGTCCCCGACCCCGGAAACGTCTTCGGCCTCCGCCGCGGCGCAGATCCTCTCCGCGTCGTTTTCCGTGACGCGCACGAGCCTGACGGCCAGCTCGTTTCCGTCGTACAGATCGACTATCGGCTCCAGAAAACACATCCCGACGCAGCCGGTCACGCCGACCGACCCCGTCAGCTGCCTGAGGGCCGTATATACCTTGTGCGCTCCGGCGGCTATGCCGCAGCTGCCCTCGCCAACGACTATCCTGTAGCTCATGACAACCCCCTCAGTATCTTTTTGGCCTTGTCGGGGGTCAGCGACCCGTAGGTCTCGTTGTTAATCATCATGACCGGCGACAGCGAGCAGCAGCCGAGACAGGCCACCGTCTTGAGCGAGAACAGCCCGTCGGGGGTCGTTTCGCCGTCGGAGATGCCGAGCTCCTCGCTGACGGCCTGCTCTATGCCCGACGCGCCGTTGACGTGGCAGGCGGTGCCCTTGCAGAGCATTATCAGGTACTTGCCGGGCTTTTCAAGCCTGAACTGCGCGTAAAACGTCGCGATCCCGTAAAGCTTCGCGACGCTCGCGCCGGTAAGCCGCGAGACCTCCTCGACGGCCTCGGCGGGAAGGTAACCGTACTCCTCCTGCACAGTCTGAAGGATCTCGATGAGGGTCCTGTCGCCGTCGCCGCAGATGGCCGCTACCGGCGAAAGGTCGATCCGATCAGTCATAAAACATCACATCCGTTCCGAAAATGATACCGTGTATACGAAGAAGATTTTAACATCACGGAACGGTTTTTACAATATGTTTTTTCGGGCGCAGGTCTGCCCCGGCGCGCAGGCGGAAAAACGGGCTCCCGCGACGGATCGTTCAACAGCGCCCTTGACAAGCGCGGCTCTTTATTATAAAATGCATCCATAAAACCAAGGAGGTATTTATACTATGGAACACATCAGGACTGTCAGCACAAGGGACCTTTGCGAGAGCGCGAAGAACGGCGGCTGCGGCGAGTGCCAGACCTCTTGCCAGAGCGCCTGCAAGACCAGCTGCGGCATCGCTAACCAGCAGTGCGAAAACAAGGACGATACCGACGCCGAATGATCCTTACGCAGGCTGCGCCTGCTTCCCGGCATGATCCATTCATATTCCTTTGACGGCGTGAACGTTCTGCTCGACGTATGCTCGGGCGCGGTCCACGTCTGCGACGACCTTTGCGCCGATATGGCGGCGATCTACACTGACTTCCCCCGCGGGGAGGTCGTTTTTCGCACTGCGCAAAAACACCCGGAGGTCCCGGAAAACGAGCTTGAAGAGCTTTACGACGCTCTGACTGGCCTCAAAGACGCGGGGCAGCTTTTCACGCCGGACACCTTCGAGCCGATAGCCGGAGAGCTGAAAGACCGCACCGCGGGCGTGGTCAAGGCCCTGTGCCTTCACGTCGCCCACACCTGCAACCTGACCTGCGCCTACTGCTTCGCGGGGCAGGGCAGGTATCACGGCAGGGACGCGGTAATGAGCTTCGAGACCGGCAAGAGGGCTCTTGATTTCCTGATCGAAAACTCCGGGACGCGGCGCAACCTTGAGGTCGACTTTTTCGGCGGAGAGCCGCTGATGGTCTTCGACACCGTCAAACACCTTGTTTCCTACGCCCGCTCCCGCGAAAAAGAGACGGGCAAGAACTTCCGCTTCACGCTGACGACCAACGGGATGCTCATCGACGACGAGGTCATAGATTTCGTCAACCGCGAGTGCTCGAACGTCGTTCTGAGCCTCGACGGCAGGAAAGAGATACACGACCGTTACCGCGTCGACCGCTCCGGGCGGGGCAGCTGGGACATCGTCGTACCGAAATTCCAAAAGCTCGTCGCGGCGCGGGGCGGCAAAAACTACTATATCCGCGGCACGTTCACGCACCACAACCCGGATTTTCTCAAGGACGTGCAGGTCATGCTCGACCTCGGCTTCGACTCGCTGAGCATGGAGCCCGTCGTGTGCGCGCCGGACGACCCCTGCGCGCTGACAGACGAGGATATGCCCGTCGTGCTCGAGCAGTACGAGGCGCTTGCCCGTCTGATGAAGCGCCGGGCGGCGGAGGGGCGCCCGTTCACCTTCTACCACTACATGATAGACCTCAGGGGCGGGCCCTGCGTGTATAAACGCGTCTCGGGCTGCGGCTCCGGGACGGAATACATGGCCGTCACACCCTCGGGCGACCTCTACCCCTGCCACCAGTTCGTCGGCGAGCCGGGCTTCAGGCTCGGGTCGGTCTTCGGCGGCGTTGAAAATACCGCGGTCAGGGACAAGTTCGCCTCGTGCAACGTCTACGCGCGCGAAAAATGCCGTTCCTGCTGGGCGCGTCTGTACTGCTCCGGCGGCTGCGCCGCGAACGCCTACCACGCGACGGGCAGCGTCCTCGGCGTGTACGACTACGGCTGCGAGCTGTTCAAAAAACGTATGGAGTGCGCCATCGCGCTGGCGGCGTCGGAGCAATGACCACGCCGATAGCCGATTTCGTCTCGGAATACGCCGAAAAACACACGGTGCGGCTCCACATGCCCGGCCACAAGGGCGTCGGCGCGGCGGAACGCTTCGATATCACCGAGATCGACGGCGCGGACGAGCTCTGCCGTCCGGAAGGAATAATCCTTGAAAGCGAGAGGAATGCCTCCGCGCTTTTTTCATGCCCGACCTTTTACTCCACCGAGGGCTCGAGCCACTGCGTCAGGGCCATGCTGTACCTCGCGCTGTACGGCGGACGGGGTCCGGCCGAAGGGTCGAAAAAACGCGTGCTGGCTTCGCGCGCGGTCCACGCCTCTTTCATTTCCGCCGCCGCTCTGACGGACTTTGAGCCCGTTTTTCTGCCCGCGGACGACTTCGACGGCTTCGGCGGGGGCGTCCCGACCCCGGCGGCCGTGCGCGCCGCCCTTTCCGGCGGCGGCTGTGACGCTGTGTTCGTCACCTCGCCGGATTACGTCGGCAGCATGTGCGACGTCGCCGGTATTTCCGCCGTGTGCCGCGAATACGGAGTGCCGCTTCTGGTCGACTGCGCCCACGGCGCGTACCTGAATTTTCTTGACCCTAAGCTCCACCCGATGGCTCTGGGCGCTGCGATGTGCTGCTCGAGCGCGCACAAGACCCTGCCCGTTCTCACCCCCGGAGCTTATCTGCACGTCTCGGAGGAATACGCCGGCATGGCCCGCGAGGCACTGTTCATGTTCGGCACCTCGAGCCCGTCGTACCTGATCCTCAGCTCCCTCGACCGCGCGAACGCCCTTCTCTCGGGCGACTATCCGGAGCTTCTGACGAACTGCTGCCAGCAGCTCGCCCTCATGCGGTGGGAGCTCGAGCTCGCGGGCTGGTCCCTCGCGGGCGACGAGCCGCTGAAGCTCACCGTCGCGCCACTCGGCAGGGGCTATACGGGCGACGGGCTGTATTCATATCTCGCCTCAAACGGCGTCGTCTGCGAGCTGCACTCGAAAAAATACCTGACGATGCTTTTTAATCCGTATATCGGCGAGAATGAGATCAACCGCGTCGGGCGGCTTCTGAGCAGCCTCCCGGCAAAAGAAAAGATCCCGGACGATACTCCGGGATCGGAACCTGTGATAATGGCGTCGGGCGTCCGTGAAACGATGTTCGGGAAAAAAGAGACCGTCCCCGTCGAAGAAAGCGCAGGAAGGGTCTTCGCGGGCCTCGTCACGCCCTGCCCGCCCTGCGTCCCGCCCGTTATATGCGGGCAGCTGCTGACGGAACACAGCGTCCGGCTGCTGAAGTATTTCGGGATGCGTTCGGTAATAGTAGCCGCGCGCTGAGGGGCTCAGCCCAGTATGCCGTCGAGCGAGGACAGCTGCCTTTTGAGCTCCTCGCGGGCGTGCGCCGACAGAGTCGCTACGCACAGGGGCGCCGGCTCGCCGCCGGGGTTTTCGGCGGCAGGCGATCGATTCAGCACGGAAGAAAGCAGCTCGACCGAAAAACGGAGCCTTGTTTCAACGTCGCCCGTGCCCGCGGCTTCCGCGCCGCTCTTTTCAAGCGCGGCGTCCGCCGCGAAGACGGCCGCGGAATAAAAGCTCATAAAGAGCTCCGATATCTCCTGACCGGCCTTTTTCGCAGTGCGGGACTGCGCGTAGACCGCGCGCAGAACGGTCGTAAGGCCAAACTCCGCGTCGCCCGGCAGCTCGTTTTCATCGGAGATCTTATCGGAATTCTGCCTCAGATCGGTGATACCGAGCAGATAGTCGGCGGTCACGCCGAAGAATTCCGTCAGCCTGATGAGAAACGGCAGTTTACATTCCCGGATGCCTCTTTCGTAGTGCGACAGCAGCGCCTGAGAAATTCCCAGCGCCTCAGCCGCGTCCTTCTGAGACAGACCGGCGGCTTTTCTGAGAGAAACCAGCCTGTCGGCAAAGCTTGCAGTCATTCTTACCCCCAAAAATACTGAATCCGGATCTCTGATACAATTATAATAATTTACTATAATAACGCATGAAAATCAACAAGTGCATAAAAAATTAATAATTCGGAGTGCAAATGAAAACCTATAAGTTCCATCTCATAAGGTGCGGCGTGTGCGAGGGGCAGCAGAGGGGCGAGTATATCGGCAGGCTCGACCGCGCGCTTACGGACGAAAGCCGCCGCGAGCTCGAGAGCCTGAGCGAGCGCACGGAATACCCCGAGGTTTCCGTCGTGGTGACGAACAGCCTTGCCAGGTGCTCCGACACTGCCCGTATCTTCTACCCGGACAAGGACCCGGCTGTGATCGACGGCTTCATCGAGTACGATTTCGGCGAATTCGAGGGGCACACCGCTTCGGAGCTGGCGGAATACGAGGAATTCCGCGAGTTCCTCACGGGCGGCGAGGACGCAGGCGCGCTTCACGGCGAGACGAACGCCGAGTTCGCATCCCGCGTGACGGAGGCCTTTTCAAGGCTGGTCGCCGGGGCGATGAAGACCGGCTGCGACAGCGTAGCCCTTGTGGCGACGGGCGGCGTGATAGGCGCGATAATGGCTAGTTTCGCGCTCCCCGAGCGCGGTATATCCGAATGGCGGGCCCAGCCCGGCTGCGGTTACACGCTCATGGTCACTCCCTCCGTATGGATGCGTTCGGGCAAGGCGGAGCTCTACGACCTCATCCCCGAAACCAGCGGGGGGTACGAGGACGAGCTCCTCGCCGGAGAGGACATGGGCGACAAGGAGTTCGACCCGGAGGAGTTCCGCGGCTTCTACACGCCGGAGGAATGACTTCGTTTGTTTTTTGCGGGGTGCTGAAATGACCGACAGGGATCGCATGAAAGAACTTGTCGCGGCGCTCAACGAAGCGTCCGCGGCATACTATTCCGGGCAGAGCGAGATCATGAGCGACCGGGAATGGGACGCTCTTTTTGACGAGCTTGCCGGGCTTGAAAAAAAGACGGGCATAGTTCTGCCCGACAGCCCGACAGCCAAGGTAAGCTCGGAATCGGACTCCGGCGAACGGGAGGACGGCGCCGCGGAGCCTTCCGCTCAGCGCCGGGTCAGGCACGAATACCCCGCGCTGTCTTTAGCCAAAACGAAGCAGGTCGGCGATCTCGTCTCATGGGCGGGCGGGCGGCCAGTATGGCTGTCATGGAAGCTTGACGGCCTGACGCTCGTGGCGACATATGACGGCGGCGAGCTCACTTCCCTCGTCACCCGCGGCAACGGCGAGGAGGGCGCGGACATAACGCGCCTTGCCGGGTCGATAAGCGGCGTCCCCTCGGGCATAGGCTTTTCCGGGCATCTCGTCGTGCGCGGCGAGGCCGTCATCAGCTATGCGGATTTTGAGGCCTTCGTCGCCGAGAACGGTGAGGATTACGCCAACCCGAGGAACCTCGCCTCCGGCTCTCTGGCTCTCAAGGACTCCGATGAGGTCAGACGGCGCAGTATCCGCTTCGTTGCTTTTACGCTCGTCGCCGCCGAGCCCGGCGGCAGCGAAGGCCTGGCCCCGGAATTCGACGCGGGGTCATGGGGCTCGCGAATGGCTCTTCTCGACTCCCTGGGCTTTTCCACCGTTGAAAGGGTACCGATAAAAGAACCCGACCTTATAAACATGACTGCGGCCGTCGACGGTTTTTCCGAAGGGCTCGGGACCAATCCCTACCCCGCGGACGGGCTCGTGCTCGTATACGACGACACGGTCTACGCCTCCGGCGGCTCTGTGACGGGGCACCACGCGACCCGGGCGGGCCTCGCGTTCAAATGGAAGGACGAGAGCGCTTATACGGCGCTGCGGTACATCGAATGGTCCTGCGCCGCCGCCTCGATAACGCCCGTAGCGGTGTTCGAGCCCGTGGAACTCGAGGGCACCGTCGTCAAAAGGGCGTCGCTGTGCAACGTCTCGGAGTGCGAGCGGCTCGGTATAGGCGGCGCCGGGAGCGAGCTCGAGGTCATCAAGGCGAACAAGATCATCCCGAAGGTCGTATCCGTCAGAAAGGCGGTCGGTCCGCTCGTGATCCCGACGTCCTGTCCGGTCTGCGGCTTTGAAACAAGGCTCGACGTCGGAGCGTCCGGGGCCAGGGTGCTGCGCTGCGCGAATGAAAAATGTCAGGCGAAGCGGCTCAAACGATACGAGCGCTTCGTGTCAAAACCGGCGCTCGACGTCGACGGGCTGTCGATAAACACCATCGCCCGCTTCATTTCAGAAGGATATATCCGCTCTTTCGCGGACATCCTGCGGCTCGACTCCCGGGAGCAGGAGATCGCGCAGCTCGAGGACTTCGGCGAAAAAAGCGCCGCAAATATCGCCGAAGCGGTAAAAAAGAGCCGCCGGACCACGGTTTCAAGGCTTCTTTTCGCCCTGAGCATCCCCACCGTGGGGCAGGAGGCGGCCCGCCTTCTCGCAAAAAGCGGCTCCCTTGACGAATTGATCGTCCGCGCGCGCAGCGGGGACGACAAGGTCTTTTCGGCAATAGAGGGCTTCGGCGACAAAACGTCGAAAACCGTGTGCGCGTGGTTTTGCGACCCGGAAAACGAGGCGGAACTGTCGGACCTGCTGCCGTTGCTGGAGCTTGAGGACGAGCAGGCCGAGACCTCTGACGAGCTGAAGGGGCTCACCTTCGTCATCACGGGCGACGTGGAGCGCTTCAGGAACCGCGGAGAGCTGAAGGCGTGGATAATCGCCCGCGGCGGTAAGGTCGCAGGCACGGTCAGCAAAAATACGGACTATCTCATTAACAACGACCCCGACAGCTCCTCGACGAAAAACCGTCGCGCCGCCGAGCTCGGAGTCCCGGTGATCCCGGAAAGCGCCCTGTTCGGCTTAGCCGGCGGAGAGAAGGAAGCGGATAGCCGATAGCGGATAGCCGATAGAATGCGTCGCAGGCCCTTACTTCATCCTTCATCCTTCATACTTCATACTTAAGAACTCGGCGCCCGCCGGAAGGCGGGCGCCGGTCGTTTGTTTACGCTGCGAAAATCGATTTTACGTAATAAATGATGATGTGTATCAGGTGTATCAGCCAGCCGATGGGCTCGTCCTCATGAACTTTTCCGCAGAGCACGCACCTGTACCCCTCGCCCTTGGCCGGGACCGTCACCGCAGACGGGTCGAGTTTGTTCCTGCCCTCCGCGTCGGAGAAATACCCGCCGCATTTTGAACAGTACCAGTACTCTATATTGCCCGCATCGGTCTCAGTAGCTTCCTTAGCGTCCACGTGCGTCAGCTCGTGCGGCTTTTTCGGCTCGACGACAGAGGCCTTGGATATCGCGTTTTCGCCGTTTGCGTCGGAGAAGTATTTGCCGCAGACCGTACAGACCCAGTATTCGGCG
>JAILDS010000198.1 GCA_024689165.1 Clostridia bacterium | reverse complement strand
AAGCGGAAGGGGAGTACGCCTACACGCTTCAGGCGGAGTACGAAAACGGCTACGCACCTGAGGAGCCCGTGACGGTAACGGTTACTGTCAGCTTCCCGCAGGAGGAGACCGACGACGGGCCCGACGATACGGGCGACGAAGACGGCACGGCAGCGGAAAGCCTGCTGCACAGGTTGTTCGGAAAGCTCAAAGAATTCTTCCGGAAGCTGATTGAGCTGCTGGGAATCTGAGATCACGATCTGCAACACAACAAAAAACCCGACCGTCGTGGGTCGGGTTTTTGTTCGTGATAAATGAAGCTGAACGCGCCTTTAACCGTAGATGTGCGTTCTCAGCGCCTCGGCGTTGGCGGCCTCGTCGATGAGTATGACGTCCTGCCCCTGCTTGTTTCCGTAGCTCCAGGTGCCGTCGGCGGGGATCTGCAGGGACTCAAAATCGCTCAGCAGGCAGGGAACGGCCTTTGCCGCGAGCAGCAGCATCTCTCTGACCGTCATGTCGGTCTCACACTGATAGGCGGCGTCTTTGGCGGCCTTATAGACGTCCGTCGGCATGGATGAGCGCAGCTTGTGCATGAGGAGCGAGAACATCTTCCTCTGGCGGGCGGTGCGCTCAAAGTCGGTCTCGAGGTGGCGGATGCGGCAGTACATCAGCGCCTGCCAGCCGTTGAGCTTCACGTTCGTGCCGGGGTCGAGATAGATCTCGGCTTCGGCGAGCATCCTCGACTCGGTATCGGTCAGCTCCGGAAGGGTCACCCCGCCGAGATCGTCGACGATCAGCCCGAGCGCGTAGTAGCCGACGAGGGCGTAGTGGTCGACCCTGACGTTGAAATTGTACGCTATCGTCGCCAACAGCAGCGACGGGCCTCCGTATACGTTGGCGGCGTTCAGCCTGCCCCTGCCCCAGCCGGGTATCTCGACGTAGCAGTCCCGCAGGAAGCTCGTGAGCTTGACCGTCTTGTTCCGCTCGTCTATCGACAGCAGCAGCATCGTGTCGGAGCGGGAATAGTAGTCTATGGTGTCCGAATCCTGACCTATGAGCAGCACGTTCGTCACACGGCTGTTCTTCGTCGCATAGGACAGGGAGTATCCGCTGCCCGACAGGGCGCCCTCAACGTCGAGAGGCTCGCGGGAGATGGTCTTGACGACCGAAACGACCGCCCACGCGCCCAGCGAACCGGCGGCGATGATCAAAACGAGCAGGAACAGTATGAAATTCCTGACGGGATGGTGTTTTTTGCGCTTTTTGGCGGGCTTCTGCGGCTGAGCGGAGCCGCGGGACTGAGGAGCGGGCTGAGCGGACCTCTGCGGAGCCTGCCGCGAGGGGTTGACCGCGCGCTGGGGCGCGTACTGCGGCTGAGCGGACGGCCGTTTTGAGATCGGCACGTCGCCGCGTTCGATGAACCGGCTGTCGCCCCCGCTCGTCATGCCCTGGGGGCGCGTTTCGCGGTGGGGCCGGGATGAGATAAGGCGCGAAAAATCGTCCGCGTCGTTTTTGTTCCCGCCGGGATTTCTGTACATATCGTCAGCCATGATAACCTCCGTTAAGGGCGGCCTCCTGTCTCGGCGCCGCCGAAGAGAACGCCGTATCGCCTGCCGGATCGGGCAAAAACCTTCCGAAGCAGGCGGACGCACCCATAATAATACAATTTTCTTACCGGGGCAATACAAAAATCTTAAAAATGGCTTAAAAAGGGTAACGGCGTATTGCAATTGCCCGTTTTTGGTCGTACAATCCCGAAAGACGGGCGGCGTACGGTGTTTAGCGCCCCCGCTTACCACGATCCGGGTGGTCTTTCACAGAGATGAAAAAGGTTTTTCTTACCGTCGCGATCTGCGTCGTCACGCTGCTTACCGCAGCCGTCACAATAGGCTCCTACTCCTCCGTCAAAAAGCCGGAGGAGCCTTCGGCAGTCCTCGTGACCGAACAGACGACCGCCGCGTCGGCTCCTTCCCTCAGCGGCATGCGCTCCGAGCAGATCATAGACTCCGGCGTTTTCATGATGCGCGGCAGCCTCATCAAGTCCGGCGATACGAAGGAGATAACCATGACGGTCCGCGGCGAGGATATCGCCGTAGATATGGATTTTTACGGTTCCCCCGCCAGGGTGCTTACCTGCGGCGGCAGGAGCTACCTGCTCAATAATGAGACGAAGACCTACGTCGAGCTGTCGAGCTCTCTGCTGACGATGATGGATATCGACACTTCCGAGCTCGGCGCCGATCCCGGCGAGCTGGGCACCGGCGGGGTCCCTGTGGACGAATTCGAGGAGAACGGCGAGAAAGTGACCGTGCTCGACGTCGGCGGAAGGTTCGTCCGCCGCCGGTACAGGGACGCAGAGCTCGTCGCCATAGAGGACCTTGACGAAGCCGGTACGGTCGAAACGCGCTTTGAGATCGACTGGGTCACGTCTGATATCCCCGCGGACGTGCTCGGGGTCCCGTCCGACTATACCTGCGAAAGCATATATTCGTTCATGAAGAGGTTTGTCGATGCGTAAATTCACCGCGAAGGAGTTCCGCCGCAGCGCCGTTGCCTGCGGCTGTGTTGCTTTTGCCATGCTTTTTTCGGCCTGCACGAAGATACCCGGGCCGCCTTTGACCGAGCCTCAGAGCGCGGACGCGCCTGATCAGGCCACTGTTACTACCGCGGCGTACGCGACCGCCGAGCCCGGGAATCCCCAGGGGCCCGAGTTCGAGACCTCGATAGTGTATTATTCCGTGCCGATTTCCGGCGCGGGCGAGGTCTATACGGCAAACGAGCAGGTCAGGCTTCTGCTCGGCAACCATTATTACCTTGACATGGTCATGACCGGCAAGGACGGCACCGTCAACGCCATGAAGATCGCCGTCGACGGCGGGAGCATGTATATGCAGACCAATATCTCCGGGTA
>JAILDS010000162.1 GCA_024689165.1 Clostridia bacterium | reverse complement strand
TTTTCCGTCTTGATATCCCATGCGGTTTTTTATATAATTATTTAAGGATGTACGGAAATTGTCGTTTCCCGCGGAAAACATGGGCTGTCCGCGTTCCCGGTACCGTCGGCGCGGTACGGATCGCTCCCGGAGGATCGGATATGAACAGAAAAATAAAGATAGGTCTGGCAATAGGCGCCGGCGCGGTGATAGCCGCCGCGGCGCTCGGGCTTAGCGGCGTTCTGCGCGCCCTGCCCGATTACCTGCGCCCATCCCGCTACGAGCTCAAGACGTACCTTGTGCAGGACGGGGAGCCACACCCCTTCGCCGTAATATGCCCCGGCGGGGCGTACGGCGCGGTCTGCTCCTTCGCGGAGGGCGAGCCTTACGCGAAAGCGCTCAACGAGAGGGGTTACCACACCTTCGTCCTATATTACCGCGTCCGGAAGGACGCAAGGTACCCGAACCCGCAGGACGATCTGGAACGGGCTGTGACGGAGATACTCGCGCACGCCGATGAATGGAAAGTCGAGCCGGACGGCTGGTCCCTGTGGGGCAGCTCCGCGGGCGGCCACCTTGCCGCGTCCTTCTGCGCTGAGGACCGGGACGTCCCGAAGCCCGCCGCGCTGGTACTCTGCTACCCCGTCGTGACGATGGGGAAAAAGACGCACGCAGTCTCCCGGAAAAATCTGCTCGGCAATGACCCGGAGCCGGGTCTCGCCGACAGGCTGTCGGTCGAGCTGAACGTCGACTCGGACTACCCGCCCACCTTCCTGTGGTACGGGACGGCGGACAAAGTGGTCGACCCGGAGAACAGCCGGATGCTCGACGCCGCGCTCGCGCGGGCGGACGTCCGGCATGAAACGGCGGAATACGAGGGCGTCGGGCACGGCGTCGGCCTCGCGTCCGGCACCGCCGCCGAAGAATGGTTCGACAAGGCCGTCGCCTTCTGGGAGGAACAGGCCCGCGGTGCGGAAGCGGGATAAAGGTTATGGAGATTTTTTATACAAGCGACAGGGCTGAGTGGCGCAGATACCTCTCGGAGCGTTTCGAGACGGCGGACGAGATATGGTTCGTATTTCCGACAAAAGCTTCCGGCGAAAAGGGGCTCCCCTACAACGACGCGGTCGAGGAGGCGCTCTGCTTCGGCTGGATCGACGGCAGGGCGGGAACTCTGGACGAAACGCACCATATCAGACGTTTTACCCCGAGGCGGAAAGGGAGCGCCTACTCCCGGCCCAATATCGAAAGGCTCATCCGCATGGACTCAATGGGGCTGATACACCCGAAGGTCAGGGAAAGCGTCCTGCCCCTGATCAGCGCGCCGTTCGTGTTCCCGCCGGACATCATAGAAGAACTCAGACGGGACGATACGGTCTGGGAGAAATACCTGAGTTTTTCGGAGCCCTACAAGCGCATCCGCATCGCCTACATTGACGCGGCAAGGAAGCGGCCGGAGGAATTCCGCAGACGGCTGGACAATTTTTTGGAAAAAACCCGCGCCGGCAAGCTGATTACGGGCTACGGCGGTATCGAAAAATACTACCGGTGACGCTCCTGCGGGCGGAAAAAACAAAAAAGGAGCAGATATATGGACATAGCGGTCAACGGAGTGCGGATTTATTACGAAAAAACCGGGGCGGGCCGGCCGCTGGTGATGGCACACTGCAACAGCATGGACCATAAGATATTCCGCAGGGCTGCCGGCGCGCTGTCGCGGCGGTTCACGGTCTACTGCCCGGATACCCGCGGGCACGGCAGGAGCGAAAATGTAAAGACCCTGCATTATGAGGACATGGCGGAGGATATGTACCGGTTCATTACGCGGCTCGGGCTCGAAAAGCCCGTTTACTACGGATTCTCCGACGGCGGCGTGACAGGGCTGATACTCGCCGCGCGGCATCCGGACCTGCTCTCGGCGCTCATCGTCAGCGGCGCGAGCCTGCGCCCGGACAGCACGAAGGACCTGCCGCTGAGGTTCTTCCGCCTCTGGAGCCATGTGGACCGCAGCGACAAAATGGGCATAATGCTGCGCGAGCCGGATATCACCGACGACATGCTCCGAGCGATAAGTGTGCCGACCTTCGTGACGGCCGGCGAACGCGACCTGATAAAGGAGGAGCATACGCGGCACATCGCGGCGACGGTACCCGGCGCGGAGCTGAAGATATTCCCGGATACGGGACACGGCGGCTATATAATGAACAGTACCCGGATAGCGGACTATATACTCTCCGTAATACCGGAGTGAGCAGCTTCAGACTTCCCGGAAAGCTCTGCATCGGGGCGGCGCATCCGCCTCTGTTGCCGCAAACTGTAAAAACACGATCCCGAAAGGAGATGTTCAACGTTGATCTGTCCGATATGTTCGGGTATGATGACCGAAGGAGCGATACGCGCCGACGGCAGCAGGCTTGATTTCATTACGAAAGCTCATAACAGACAATGGAAGCTGCTCGTTCTCGATCCGGACGCCGGCGAGTTCTGTCTTGCGTCGGAATACATAAAGGCGGCGCAGATCGGCGCGTCGTACTGCAAAAAATGCCGGAAACTGATAATAGACGACATCGGCCCGTCCGAATGACACGATAGCTTTTTATTATCAAGGAATCGGCCCTTACTGTCCGTATCAACACAAGCCCCGCCTGCGCGCGCAGGCGGGGCTTCGTCTGATTGTATTTTGTTCCACGGCCGCTTTTACAGTCAGCCGTTATTCGCAACGAATCTGTCGCCGTCTTCGACCGTGACGCCCATGAACGCGTCTGAGCCCTCCGCTATGTAACGTAACCCGCCGTCTTCGACGGCAAAGCGGAAGCTGAGGTCGTATCCGCCGGTCTCGGTCATCGTCAGGACGCCGTTATCTGTTTCCCAGCTGCCCATGCCAAGGTAGCTGCTCAGATAACCGACGGAATACTCGTACGTCCCGTCGCTGTTGAACGTAATGGTGAAGTCGCCGCCGAAGCCGTCCTTTTCCCATACGTACGTCCCGCCGGAGAAGCTGTCCTTCCCGGGCTTGTTCATTCCTTCGCCGGTGATGTTGTTCCCCGTTCCTTCTTCGCCGCCGCACGCGCACAGGCACGCGACCAGCGCAAGGAGCAGAACGGCGACAGCAGCCTTTTTCATAAACAAGTCTTTCCTTTCGGATACGTAGTATTACCGGTGGTTCCGGCGGGGTGAGCCGTCCTTAATCGCTCAGCGAGGAAACGAGCTCTGCGAGCTCCGCGTCGGAGAACCAGTATGGGTAGCCGGTGACCTTCGCCTCGTCCTGCGCGTCCGCGACAATGAGCGGGACGTCCTCAGGACGGACTTTTATGCCGGCGGTCTCCGGAGCGGTCTTGGCGATGAGCTCTTCGAGCCTTTCGATGAACGACTCAGCCGCTTCGGCGGACTGCGTCCCTTCTTGGACAAAGCCGCAGGCGAGCGAAAGCTCTGCGAGCCGCGGCTCTATGCCGGCGGAACGCCTGAGGACGGGGACGAACGCCTTCGCTATCGCGAGGCCGTGCGGCAGATGGTATATCTCTCCGAGACGGTGCGCGACGGCGTGGACGTAGCCCGTGGACGCGCGTCTGAACGAAAGGCCCGCCTCGTACGCAGCATTCTGCAGCGCCGCTCTCGCGCCGAGGTCGCCGGGATCCTCAAGGGCCTTCGGCAGGTTTTCGAATATGGCGCGGACGGCTCCCGGGGCGTGAGCGACGTCATCCTTGAACGACGGCGCGTAGAGCGAACAGTATGACTCTACCGCGTGGCTGAGGGCGTCGACAGCCGTGTACGCGGTATGGTTTTTCGGAACGCTTACGGTAAGCTCCGGGTCGAGTATCACCGTATCGGGCAGGAATTCTCCGGAGGCGAAGGGGTGCTTCTTCCCCTCGTCGTTGGTGACGACGGCGAAGAGCGTGACCTCAGAGCCAGTTCCGGCAGTAGTCGGTACTGCGGTGAACGGGACCCTCGGGGTATCCCGTCTGTATAGCCTGCAGAGCTCCTCGAACTCCCTGTCGGGGTTCGCCGCGCCGAGGCAGACAAGCTTGGCGCAGTCGAGCACGGAGCCGCCGCCCATGGCGGCGACGCAGTCGCAGCCGTTCTCAGTGAACATCCGGACTGCCTCTCGGCATACGGTCGTGTCCGGCTCCCCTTTGACGCCTGTGAAGACGAAGCGGTCGTCAAAAGCGTCGAGGGCGGCCTTTACGCCGCCGTTTTCGAGAAGCTGCGGGAACGTGATCACAAAGGGCTTATGCGCGCCGGGCAGGGTCTCTTTCAGGCGGGCGACCGAACCGGCGCCGCTCACGGTCTTCTGCGGATGCGTTTTCGCGTCCGCGAGCTTGCCGAGGAAGAGCCGCTGGATATGGTTGAGCTTCCCGTCGTTTTGCGGGCGTTCCGGCGTGAAGCCGGAGACTTCGAGCAGCTCGCCCGCCTTGGCGAGGTAATCCGCGCCGATCTCATCCCATTCGAATCCGACTTCTCTGAGCGCGGCAAGGGTCTTATCGCATTTCAGCTCGACCTCGTCGCTGGAAGCGGCGACTATGGAATAGAACTCCCAGACGCTGATGTCCCTGTCCGCGGAATTCGCCGCGACGGTCTCAATGCTCTCGCAGGCGGAGACCCTTCTGAAAGCCCTTCCGGTCAGCTCGA
>JAILDS010000139.1 GCA_024689165.1 Clostridia bacterium | reverse complement strand
TACGCCTCGCAGCACATGACCTCCTGCACGGCGCCGGCCTTTTCGAGGTCGGTCTCGGTGACGGGGACCATGGTGAAGATGACGTTGCTGGTATAAGAGCAGTAGTCAGGCTGGGACTCATCGTATTTCGGCAGGGGAAGGATGCTGAAATCGGATTCCATGTCGCGGAGTCTGTTTATATTGCGGAACTCGTTTATATTGATAAGCTCGCGGTCGTCGATGAACAGCTCGAGCAGGGCGTTGATATTGTCGAAATCCTTCGAGAACTTGTCGCGGTCGAGGCTGTTTTCGGAGAGGAACACCTTCTTCGTCCACTCGAGGCTGTTGACGAGCTTTTCGCTGCCGTAGAAGCAGACGTACGGATAGCCATCGTCGCCGATATCGATCCATTTGCAGCCGGAGGCGTACATGAATTTATCGGTGATATCGCGGGCGTCGCACGCGCCGTAGGTGTAGCTGTCGCCGGAGTCCATCTCGCCGTTGCCGTTGATGTCGGCGGTGGCGGTGCTGCCGTAAGCGGCGAGCTTCTCCTGCGTCCACGTGCCGCCGAAGACGTCGTCCCACGGCACCCTGATGCCGTAATTGCCGGCGACCTTCTCGTTGAAGAGCAGGTGCGTGGTGCGCTCGAGCGAGTAGAGGTTGAACGAGCTGACGGCGAAATAGTCCCTGCCGCCGAAGGACAGATCCTTACGCAGGCTCTCGCCCCAGTATTTCTGATCGAGGTCGATATACGGGACTTTATACATGGGGAAGAATATCCCCTTCTGGGCGACGGCGCGGGATTCGCGGTCGGTCATGGACATGGCGTCGTACGACGCGTCGCCCGCCTGAACGACCTTAACGGATTCGGCGAGCAGGTTCGGCTTGAGCACCTCGGAGATCTTAACGTTCAGGCGTTCTTCGGCATAAAGCTCTACGTTATAGGTGGCGTCGTTGAAGACCTCGCCATTCAGGCCTTCTGAGAGCGACTGCGCGCCGTACATATCGTTCGCGAGGATGACGAATTCGGCTCCGTTGAAATTGAGTCCCTCGGGGACCGCGTCGTTCAGTTCCTGCTCTGTCTCCGTTATTTCCCCGGCAGGCTCGTCAGACGGCGAGCCGTCCGAAGGCTCGGTATCTGCCGCAGTATTCGTTTGTGAAGCACCGGCGCACGACGCAAAGACCGCGACCAGCATGACGGCCGCCAAAAGCCCGGACAAATAAAGCCTGATATTCATTTTGCCACCTCTTTATCTTCAAAAAAACGATTATGTACGAACCAAATATACCATATCAGATGAAAAAAATCAAGACAAAAATGATAAAATATGCAAAAATCCTTTTGCAGGCGCGTCTGCGCCGATAAATATTCGGGTCCCGCACGGCACATCGAAAACCGTCGCCTAAACAGCTTCTTACAGCTGATCTGTATATACCGCACAAGGCCGAAAAATGCCCGTTTCACCGTACCGCCATTAGTAAATTCTGTTTTCGCTTAATGTAAACAACATCAAACGCCGCTTGACAACAGCGGCGCTTTATGTTAAAATATCACTGATAAGATAACGATTTCATGCGAGGCGTGATATATGACCGACAAGGAACTGCGAAAGCTCGGCAGAAGCGATCTTCTGGAGATACTTCTTGCGCAGAGCAAGGAGATAAACGAGCTGAAGGCACAGGTCAAAGAGCTCACCGAAAAGCTCGACGACAGATCCATAAAATATGAGTCGGCGGGATCGCTCGCCGAGGCGGCGATCAACGTCAGCGGCATAATCAACGCGGCGCAGCAGGCCGCGGACATATATCTTGAGAATCTTAAAAACTCGAACGCCGATCTCTCCGAGACACAGAAAAAATGCGCCGATATGGAGGCCAAGAGCCGCGGCGCGGCAAAAGCCCTGCTCGACAAGACGGCCGCAGAGTGCAAGGCTATGCGGGAAGAGACCGAGAAAGCCTGCGCGGAAATGCTGAAGAAAGCCGAAAACGGCTCATGAGAGGCGGCAGGAATGGAAAGAACTGACGGACTGAGGCTGACCGGAAGATTCATAGAGTCGTCCATTGAATGTCTCCGCGACCCGTTCATAGTCCTTGAGAAC
>JAILDS010000126.1 GCA_024689165.1 Clostridia bacterium | reverse complement strand
TGTTTTCAATGGGCTACCCGTCCGAAAAGTCGAAGCCCAACGCCTGGCATTTCAAACGGATGCCGATCAAAGACTTTGTTACGGAACTGTAAGGAGGAGCGATCATGCATTTTACAGGGACCGTATACAGAAACCCCTACTGGCCGACCTGGCCGCTTTTGGAGATCACACAGGGCTGCACGCATAACAGGTGCAAATTCTGCACCATGTACAAGGACGTGCCCTTCCGTATGTCGCCGATGGAATGGATCGAGGAAGATCTGAAGGAGCTTGCCGAATGTGATCCGGACGCCCGGACGATACAGCTGCTTTCGGCAAATCCGCTGGCGCTGACCTTCGACCGGCTCGAGCCGATCCTCGTGATGATACACAAGTATCTGCCGAAGATCGAATACATTTACGCCGCAACGCGCGTGACGGACATTAAAAACAAGACCGTTGAAGAACTGAAGAAAATGAAGGAACTGGGCGTGCGGGAGATCTCCCTCGGCGTGGAGTCCGGCGACGATTGGACTCTCGACCGCATCAACAAGGGCTATCACGCCGCCGATATCCTCGAACAATGCCATAAGCTGGATGAAGCCGGGATCGACTACTGGATGACGTTCTTAAACGGCGTCGCGGGACGGGAACACAGCCGTGACCACGCGGTAAATTCCGCAAAGATATTCAACCGATGCAAGCCGATGCTGGTGGGGACCGGCGGCCTGACGCTCTTCCCGGGGACGCCGCTTTTGGATGAAGCAGGACGCGGAGAATTTGACCCGCTCACAGAGAAGGAAATGCTGGAGGAGCTTAAGCTCTTCGCGGAAAATCTTACCTGCGACTGCTCGTTCATCACGCATCACACGATCTCCGGCGTGAACCTGACGGGATCGCACTTTCTCGCCCGCAAGGAAAAGATCGTCGCCGCCCTCGACCGCGAGATCAAAAACGGCGACCTTGACCGCATGGCAGAGATCCGCCGGAGCAAACGGACGCTGTGAGGAGGCATAACCGTGCGTTTCTCGGGAGACGGCGACAACCTCTATGAAAAAGTCAAGTATGAACAGGCAAATCATACTTGACTTTTTGTGTTTATTTCCGGTCCTCGGAGGCAGAATGCGCATAAATGCGACGCAGAAAGATCCAAAAAGAGGATGGGCGCTTGGTGGAACACCGATATGGCGTCCGTCAAAGACAACGGAGGATGATTTTGTTTTTGTACTGTAATCATTGACCTCCTGTGTACCGGAGCAGGTTCGCCTGCTCCGGCTTTTTTCTTACCTGCGCCATTTATCTGTTTCCTGCGAAGTTATCTCATGAGCCATCCAGTTCTTCTTTCGTATGCCGGTGTCCGTGTCTGTCGTCCGTCGCTGACGCCGTTATAATGACGAACCGCTCGAGCGCCCGGTCATAGACCGTAAGACACAGCGCGCCCCAACACTCGTGCCCCCGGTCGAAATAATCAGACCGGTCGGTCGTCCATCTGAAAGCCTCAAGACACCCGGCGCCGCCCGGAAACAAAGCGGCGTTGACCCGCTCAAAATCCCGGTCGGTGTATGAATTCCCGTTATGATGACAAAGGAACGCCTTGCGGTAATTGAGCCGGTCATCCGAACCCTCAGGCGCAAACAGCGCTGCGCTTTTGAGTTTTCTGCCCCTTGCTTTTTTCGTATCGCAGGACCGATTGCCGACGCGCTCCCGGAATGCGCATTCCAGGGCAAGCCTGTGCGAATCGACACCGCGGTAAGGAAACACGTCCGATGCGTTCGCACTCTGATCATCGGGATTCACAAGGAAGTAATCGCAGACGGTATCAGGGTACTCAGCGATAAGCCGGTAAAACTCACTGTCCGAACGGACGCTTCCCTTTTCCCGGTAATACTCAAGCGTCTGACGGACGATAGTCTCCGTCAGTTCTTTTCTGCCTCCGGATCCGGGCGGCGTCCCCGCCACCGTATACCACTGTCCGGGATAATCCCAGACCTTCTGAAAATACGCCTCAGACGGGTATTCGTCAACCACTTGACCGGCGTCCGGGTAAACAGCCCTGACTCTCGCCAGAGCGCACCCGTGGATCTCCTCCCGTAATTCCGTCGCGTGTTTCAGATCCTGTTCACTGTATTCCGGCATAATTCTATTCCTCCGTGAACAGCCGGTTTTTATCCGTCTGATCTGTTTTTTATCACCCACGAAAACGCCTTTGCCGTGCGGACGTCAGCGTCTTTGAAGTGGTTGCCTTCGTTCCATTCGAGGACGCATTTCACGCCGCGCTCCGAGAGCAGGGCGTATGCCTCGCGTATCCTGTCGCCGACCGTCGCCAGTACGGGACTGCGCGACTTCTCCTCCCTGTCGCCGAGACTGAGATATACCTCGCCGCTCTTTATCTCATTCTCCTTCAAATAGTCCGAAAACCCCGGAAACCAGACCGACGGGGACGCCGCCGCGACGCCGCTGAAAAGATCCGTCCGGCAGGCCGCCCAGAGCGCAAAAAGCCCGGCGAGCGAATAACCGCCGATATAATACGTCTTAGTCCTGTCAGCGCAGACTTTCAATATCTGCCTGAGCGTTTCCTCTGCGCCTTCGCCGAAATCCTCTTTGCCGAACACGGCGGGCGCTTTCCAGGGAGAGAGATCGGCATTCCAGTCACCGACCTTTCGCCGTGGAAAGCGCCTTCAGTGTTCGGTAAAGAGGATTTCGGCGAAGGCGCAGAGGAAACGCTCGCGGGGCTTCTGAAACTCTGCTCCGACGAAAACAAAACATATTATATCGGCGGTTATTCGCTTGCCG
>JAILDS010000113.1 GCA_024689165.1 Clostridia bacterium | reverse complement strand
GGTAGAAATTCTGCGCGCCGCCGCAGACGACCGCCTCATGGAACCTGTACGCGTCGATGCCGAAGCGGTTGGCGAGCGCGAGAGTCTCGTTCACGCCGTTCTGGATCTGCGCGACGAGGGTGTTGTGGCAGAGCTTCATGACCAGCCCCATGCCGTTTTTGCCCATATAGATGACGGTCGTGCCCATATAGCGCAGTACGGGCTCTATGACCGGGAAAAGCTCCTCGTCGCAGCCGGCGTAGATACCCAGCTCGCCCTTGAGCGCGGCGGGGCGGGACTTGACGACCGGGCAGTCGGCGAACTGCGCGCCGGTCGATTTGACCTTTTCGGAGATCTCGACGGAGACGTCCGGCGAGATCGTGGACATGTCGATATATATCTTCCCCGGGCCCAGAGCCGGCAGTATCGACTCGCAGACCCCGCGGGAGTGCTCGCTTTTGGGCACCATAGTGATGATGACATCGCTTTTTTCCGCGAGCTCAAGCGCGCCGGCGCACGCGGCCGCGCCCATCGCGGCGACCTCGGCGGTCTTTTCCGGCAGGACGTCGAAGCAGAACACCTCTTCTGGGTTCTTTTTGATTATGTTTGCGCACATTGCAGAGCCCATCAGCCCCAGCCCGATAAATCCGATCTTCATAAATAACGCTCCTTTCAGAATGACTGTATTCTATCACGCAGAAAAAAAACAGTCAAGCCGGGGGCGAAGCCGCGCCGATCGTCCCCGCGCCGGGCGACAAAAAACCTCCGCCCGGTGAGCGGAGGAAAAAAGTCTGTCTTATGATCGCCGTTATCCGGTGTCTCTCAGAATCTGTCCGCTATCTCGGGCAGGATCATTTTTTTGATGATGACGTCCATGCAGAACCAGTTTTCGACGGCGGTGATGTTCTCGCACTCGCTCTCGTCGGAGGCGGCGATGTACGCGATATTTCCGCTTTCGTTGATAAGATAGACGCGCCTGAGGTTGTCGGCCGTGCGGGTCTGCGTCTGGCCGGGGGAGGGCTCCCTGAATTCAAGCACGTAGTTCTGGCCTGTGTCCGGCACGGAATAGACCGCGACGAGCTGCGAGGCGGGGATGCCGCGCTCGGAGCTGACCGTCATGATGTAGGCGTTGGAGGCGGAGTCGGTGACGACCATCGTGCCGTTCACTTCCGGCAGGGTGAGGGCGAGATGCACGTCCGTGTCGCCCCGGGACCCGGCGGTGGTGGCGGGGGTCTCCGTCGTCGGGCTGATGCTCGTGGGCGGCAGCGGGTCTATGACCGACCCGGCGGTAGTCTGTACCGCGGCGGTCGTCTCTGCGCCGTCGTCCGGGACGAGAGTCGGTGTTTCCTGCGCGCCGGTAAAGTAGGCTATGGACGTTTCGATCAGTTCGCCCGAGTCGTTGGTCATGGTCGGCGCGGTCGGCAGGTAGGAGCTTTCATCCGCCGCCGTCGTAGTCATGAGGGGAAAAAGAGTCGTCGGCTCCGTTTCGGTCGGGGCGGTCGTCTCCTGGTACTTGTAAGAGTAGGGCAGCGTAGCTTCTTCCTTCCTGCCGCAGCCGTAAAAACCCGACGCGACCGTGATCGCGGCGAGCAGTACGCAGGCAACGGGAAGGATCTGTTTTTTCTTCAATGCATAAAACCTCCGTCAGAGGGTATCCGGCAGCCGGCAGAGGCGCCGGGCAGCGACCGTTCCGACGCTCCGCAGGACGCAGGACCGGCTCCGCCGCGTGTAGGCGGCGTTTCATTCATTCAACATATTATCACATAGTGTTTACGATTTCCACAGGTAAATAGTATATATTTTGTTAACTTTTTGTTGACAAGGTCCGAAGCCGCGTGATAAATTCAGTTGGAAAGAGTAAAAAACTCAAATAACGGAGGTAAGAAAATGCTTGCAAAGAAACCGCCTATGGGCTTCAACACCTGGAACACGTTCGGTGAGAACATCAACGAGAAGATAATCCTCGAGACCGCAGACAAAATGGTCGAGCTCGGGCTCAGAGACGCCGGATACGAATACCTGGTGATCGACGACTGCTGGTCCGAGCATGAGCGCGACCCGGAGACGGGCAGGCTCGTCCCCGACCACGTCAAATTCCCGAACGGGATGAAATACGTTTCCGATTACGTCCACTCGAAGGGACTGAAATTCGGCATGTACTCCGACGTCGGCGTCTATACCTGCGCGGGCTACCCGGCGTCCTTCGACCACGAGTTCCTCGACGCGAAGACCTTCGCGGATTTCGGGGCGGACTATCTTAAATACGACTACGGCTACAAGCCCGCCTCCGCCAACGGCGAGGTGCTCTACCGCCGCATGGCCCAGGCCCTGAGGAACTGCGGGCGCGACATAGTCCTTTCGGCGTGCCAGTGGGGCTGCGACGACCCGCATCTTTGGATGCGCTCCGCCGGGGCCGACCTCTACCGCTCCACCGGCGACATCGAGGACACTTGGGAGTCCCTGCGCAACATAATCGTTTCCCAGCTCGACAAGCTCTGCTGCGCGGGTCCCGGCCTGTGGAACGATACCGACATGCTGACCATCGGCATGCGCGGGCGCGGCAACGTCGGCGAGGGCAGGAAGGGCTGCACAGATACCGAGTATGAGACGGAATTCGCCCTGTGGTGCATGATCCAGGCCCCGCTGATGATCGGCGCGGACCTGCGCGGGATCGACGACGTGAACCTCGCTCTGCTCAAAAACGAGCGGCTCATCAGGATCAACCAGGATGAGGACGCAAGGCCGCCCTACGTGTTCAGACACGGCGAATACAGCTTCGTGCTCGTCAAGCTCCTCTCCGACGGTGAGATGGCCATCTCGATGACCAACGGCAACGACGGCGAAAGGCATATGTGCTTCTTCATGGAAGACCTCGGCCTGCCGGTATCGAGCGGGCTCGGCCTTGACATGACCGACGCCTTCACCGGCGAAAATGTCGGCTATTTCAAGGAGATATTCAGAGCCCCCGTTCCCGCCCACGGAACGAAGTGCTACATTTGCACGGTCAGATAGACCGATACGGAAGGGCTGAAAAACCGTGTAGATCGGGCAGTAGCACGGCAGACCTCTGCCGTTTCACAAAAAAATGCGGGGAATATGGCAGTTTTCGCCATATTCCCCGTTTTTTTGTGACTGCTTTTTTAGTATGAAGTGATGGCCTCCGGGCCCCGTTTTGCGGATTTCGTTACGCGAAAACGCGATTTCGTGTCATTTGGGTTGATTTTTACGCTATAAGCGTATAAAATAAAATCTGATTCCGGCGGGGGAGCGTCCCCGCGAAAAATCATAAATAAAGCTTGACAGTGAAAATGAAGCGGGCGAAAATCTTGAAGACAGACAGACAGAAAAACAGACAGGGTAAAAATACCCTCTGTTCGGCATTGATCTGAGACCTCGCGGGGGCTTTACCCCCGCGGGGTTTGATATATTTTGAAACGGAGGTCAACAATGGCGGATATTTGTGAAGTACTGAAATATGAGGGCGACAACTCGACCTTCATCTGGAAGCACCCGAGCGAGGATTTCAACAGCCTTACGCAGCTCATCGTACATGAGTCGCAGGAGGCGATCTTCTTCATGAACGGGCAGGCGCTCGACCTTTTCGGCGCCGGACGCTACACTCTCGAAACGCAGAACATCCCGAAGATCGGTAAGGTCCTCAACCGTGCGTCGGGCGACAACACTCCCTTTCACTGCGAGGTCTATTTTATCAATAAGACCGAGCAGATGTCGATCAAATGGGGCACGGACAGCAAGGTACAGTATATCGAGCCGACCTACGGCTTCCCGATCGCGATAGGCGCCTCGGGCGAAATGTCCCTTCGCGCCGAAGACAGCCGCAAGCTGCTTCTGAAGCTCGTCGGTACTGAAAACTATCTCGGTCAGCAGAAGCTGGTCTCATTTTTCCGGGCGTTCCTGATGACCCGCGTCAAGACCTACATCGCGCAGGTCATCAAATCGAACGCTATCAACATTTTCGAGATAGACGAAAACCTCACGTCCTTCTCGGAGAACCTGCACAGGCTGCTTATTCCGGATTTCGCGGCGTACGGCGTCGCGCTCGAACGGTTTTTCGTGACGAACATCGTCAAGCCCGACGGCGACAGGCAGTATGAAAAATTCAAGGAGCTGCATTTCCGGCAGTACGCCGACGTCGCCGAGGCGAAGCTCAGGCAGCAGACGGACCTGATCTACGCGCAGACCGAGGCGCAGAAGGTCGTCATAGATTCTCAGGCGCAGGCGACCAAGCGGGCGCAAGAGGGCTACACCTACGCGCAGGAGCGCGGCTTCGACGTTGCCGAAAAGGTCGCTCAGAACGAGGCGGTCGGGCAGTTCACGAACATGGGCGTCGGGTTCGGCACCATGGCGGGCGTCGGCGGCGCTGTCGGCGGCATCGTAGGCGGCGCGGTGAATAACGCTATCGACGCCGCGTCTCAGCCCGCGCAGTCCGCTCAGCCGCCGCAAACTGCGCAGCCCGCCGACGATATGGCGGCGTTCAAAGCGAAGGTCGAAAAGCTGACCCTGATGAAGGAGTCCGGGCTCATCTCTGAAGATGAATTCGCGCAGATGAAGTCGAAGCTCCTTGCAGACATCCTGTGATACGGAGGCACGTAAAATGAACAGACATTTCAGGTTTTTCGCAATTCTCTGGGCGGTCATGCTCGCCGTATACAACGCGGTCGTCTTCCTTGCCC
>JAILDS010000070.1 GCA_024689165.1 Clostridia bacterium | reverse complement strand
GTCTATTACTTTACGAAAAAGTACTATCCGGAGCTGTACCCGAGGATAAAGGAATACGTCAGACAGGGCAGGTGGGAGATCACCGGTTCCGCATGGGTAGAGGCGGACACGAACATAGCCTCCGGCGAAAGTCTCATACGGCAGCTGCTCTACGGCCGCGAGTTTTTCATGAAAGAGTTCGGCTTCTGTTCCGATATCTACTGGCTGCCCGACTGCTTCGGCTTCACTGCGGCGCTGCCGCAGATAATCAGGCGTTCAGGCATGAAATACTTCATGACCTCGAAGCTGACGAACAACGACACGAACGAGTTCCCTGTCAGCGTGTTCCGCTGGCGCGCTCACAGCGGCGACGAGGTCCTTGCCTACATGCAGAAGATGAGCTACAACGGGGTCGCCGACGCGGGATATATCACGGAGCTCCGCAGAAAAAACCGGCAGAACGACGTCGTCCCCGCTACGCTCGGCTGCTTCGGCTACGGCGACGGCGGAGGCGGCTGCACGTACGAGATGGTCGAGCACGTCCGGGCCTATCAGAAAACGCCCGGCATGCCCGAGGTACGTATCGGCAGAGCGGACGAGTTTTTCGCCGAGGCAGAGAAGGCGAGGAACGAGCTGCCCGTCTGGGACGGAGAGATGTATTACGAGAACCACAGGGGAACGTACACCTCTCAGGCGTTCGTAAAACAGAACAACCGCAGGGGCGAGTATCTGCTTGCCGATATCGAACAGCTCGGCGTATTTGCCGGCGGGTACGACAGGGAAGCCGTCGAGGAGCTCTGGAGGACGCTTCTTACGAACCAGTTCCACGATATTCTTCCCGGGACTTCGATACACGAGGTGTTTGAAAACACCCGCGGGGAGTATCGCGAGCTGTTTGAAAAAGGCAGCGCTATAAAGTCCGGGCTGCTGGGCAGGCTTGCCGCTGAATACGCGGGTGAAAACACTGTTTTCGTCTGGAATTTCCTCGCGCATCCGGTCAAGACTGTCGTTCGGGTCCGTGTTCCCGCCGCCTTTACGGGCGTCGAGGGAGAGACCTGCGAAGCGACGGCCTGCGGGGACTTCAGCGTCATTGAATTCAAAGCGGAGCTGCCGGCGGCGGGCTTCAGGGTGTTCAGACTCACGACCGGCGGGACGGCTGAGGCCGGTGTCGGCATCGCTTCCGAACTGAAGCTTGAAAACGAGCTGCTCAGAGTCCGATTTGCCGAAAACGGAGATATCCTGTCCGTATATGATAAGGAAAACGACCGTGAGGTACTGTCCGGCAGAGGCAACAGGCTCAGCGTCTCGCACGACAAGCCGGTCCATGAGAGCGCGTGGAACCTTGAAAACGACTACAAGCTCCACATGGACTATCTCGACGAGGTTTCCGAGGTCACTGTTGCCTCAAGCACCCCGAACAAGGGCGTGATACGCGTCGTAAGGCGTTACCATGATTCCGTGATAACTCAGTCGATAAGCCTCAGGAAGGGCGAACGCCGGCTCGATTTCGCGACGCATACCGACTGGCGCGAGCGTGAAAAGGTGCTGAAGGCCGAGTTTCCGCTCAACGTCAGGTCGCGCTATTCGACGTTCAACATTGCCCACGGCGCCGTTGAAAGACCGACCTTCGCGAACAATGAGTACGAGACGGCGATGTTCGAGTGCTGCGCGCACAAATGGGTCGACCTGTCCGAGAGCTGTTACGGAGCCGCCGTGCTCAACGACTGCAAATACGGTTACGACGTTTCCGGGGACCTTCTGCGGATCACCCTCATGCGTGGCCCCGTGTGCCCCGACGTGTACGGCGACATAGGCGAGCAGGACTTTACCTACAGCCTTTATCCGCACGATGGGGAATGGCATTCCTGCGGACTCATCGAACAGGGAGAGCTCCTCAACAACCCGCCCGCTGCGATTTACTGCGGAGCTGAGACGGGGCGTCCGTCATCGGCGGCCGAATGCTCAAAGAGCTTCATCCGGACCGATCTCGACAACGTTTCTCTTGAGGCTGTAAAAACGGCTCAGGACGGCTGCGGCATCATCGTCCGCGTCAACGAGACCGCAAAAAAGCGAGTCAAAGCTTCGCTCAAGCTCGCTTTCAAGGCAAAACGATGCTTCGAATGCAATATGATGGAAGAAAACGAGACCGAGCTGCCCGCGGGCGACGAAATATCGTTTGAGCTCAAACCCTTCGAGGTCAGGACCTTCAGGATCGTCTGCTGAAGTATCACGCGCATGGCGTTGACTAACGTCGGCATATTACAGACATAAAACGACCGCGTCCCGTTAAAGGAACGCGGTCAGTTTTATCAAGTGAGTTGAATCCGGGGATCAGCCCTTGGCCATTTCTCCGACGAGCATCATGTAAGCGCCGAGCTGGGCGCCGAACTCGGGAGCGCCCTCCATTATGAGCTTGCCGCTTCTGACGGACTCGAGCATGTCGTCTGTCGACATCAGGATGCCGAGAGCCGCGTCAAGGTCCGAAAAGCGCATCGTGAAGAAGGGCATGGCGCGTTTATACACGCCTCTGCCGGCGCGGGATTTGCCCGCCTTGATGCGGATGAACGCCGAGACCGTGGGCTCGTCGTCCACCTTCCAGGCGTAAACGCGGTCGGGGCTCTTGAGGCACCAGTCGTGGACCTCCTCCTGCCCGTTCTTGTTCAGCTGGCTTATGCCGTTGGACAGAAGGTAGAAGTAGCACTTGACAAGCAGCCTTTTTGTCTCGATATCCTCGGGCGGAGCTTCTGCGTTGAGCAGAGAGGACATCTTCAGCAGGCACATCATGAACGCCATGAACTCTTTCGGATGCTTCAGAACGCCCTTCATCTTAGGCAGCGTCGCGGGTCCGATCTTGCCTTTGAAAAAGGCGTTGAGCGTCTCGACCG
>JAILDS010000002.1 GCA_024689165.1 Clostridia bacterium | reverse complement strand
ACGAGGAGCTTCTTGAGGACTTTACCTCCGAGGTACTCCCGCTCGGCGAGAATCTGCGGGCGCTTCTGATCCGGCATCCGCTCATGCCGGGAAGCGCGCTTCGAAGCGTTGCGATCGAGGCGACATGCCCGGATATAGTCGCGGGCATAATGGCCGTCACGCTCGTCAAATGACAGACGGCTGTCAGCCGACGCGCCTGCGAATGCTCAATGTCAGACCTTGCAGACCGCAGGGGATAAGGCTGTAATCATCCGTCCAGTCGTCTCCTTCGGTCAGGAAGCTGCCGGGTCCGCAGGCAGGGGCGGGCCTGTTGCGCTCATGCAGCGGGCCGAACACGTTCGCGCGGGAGCCCTCGACCGTAACGTATATCGGCTCGTTGTTCAAAACAGCCTCCGTAACGTCGGCTTCAAACGGCTCCCAGCCCCGCACGTTCGAACCGCCTGCGGAAGATATCTTTACACACGCTCCGCCGAAAGCGGCTTCTGCAAAGATCCGGCAGTTTTCGGCGGAAAACTCTGTATCATCACGCAGAAATGCGTATGCTTCGGGCTCTATGACGTAGGTCATGTTCCCGGTATAAAACGGCATATCGTACGCGGAGTAATTCCCGGGACCTATTTTGTCCGGGACAGTCGTGAGCGTCCTCTTCGTGCCGTCGAGTCTGACCCCGAAGCTGCCCAAAAGATAAACCGCTTCGATATTGGTCGTGCGCCTGAACGTCGTTTCGACCGTTACCTCATTCCTGCCGCGCCTGAGCGCGCCGGCGGGGATTTCCATTTTTTTGAGGGACTCGTCGCACCAGAAGTCGTTGACGCCCGGACTTTCTAACCGCAAGCCGTTGATCGCGTATCGATTGAGCCCGGGCCTTTCGCCCGCGAGGTAAACCGGACCTTCCGGAAGATCGTCAATGAAGAATTCGTATGAAAGGCAGAGCTTCCCGAAATCCTTTTTATCAAGGTGTTTTGAATACCAGGGCTGCAGCATGCCGCCGCCTCGCGCTTCTATCCCGACGAGACCGCGCAGACGCCTGTCGACTCTCAGAACGTCCTCCTCCTGACCCGTTCCGTGCCCGCTCAATACCCATGAACAGCGGTCGAGCACGCAGACGTCGGGCTCGTCGGTCAGGTAAGCAAACTTTCCGGTCACTTCCGAAGAAGCGACCGTCTCGTAAACCGGACGGCGGGGAAGCGCCGGATCCGATCCGCGGGAGAGGACGAAGCACCGGGTCTCTCCGGGCCCGAGGTCAAAGCTTATCGTATAAAGCCCGCCGTCCTCTTCGGAAAACTCCGGGTGGTCGTATATGACGCCGGAATCGAAGTCCCATTCCCGGACGCGATATCCTCCCGGTGCACGAATACTGAGCAGCAGCCCTTTCTGAGGCGCGTCGCGGTCGGTGTTCAGGACGACCGCGGCGAAACCGTCGCCGCCGAAGCCGCGTCTGACCTGAGCGAAGACCTCCTTGTTGACCTGTCCGGGCCGTCCGTAGGCCTGCCCGGAGCAAACCGAAACGAAAGCCTTTGAATGCCGCCTTACCGCGCTCACGAGTGCCTGCTCGTCATACGGGACCCGTATCGTCTTTTCCGCGAGCCGTGCAGGTTCGTCCGAGAGAACGGCGTCGACGTATTCCGGTACGTCGCCGCAGAAAACGACCTTGCCGCCTTTTTCGGCAAATTCCCGCAGAAGATCGAGAGTTGACGGACGAATCGTCAGCATGTTCGAAACGATAACTACCCTGTATTCCGCACGGCCGACCCGCAGAACAGCGCCTCCGTCCGCGGTTTCCGTCGAAGCGAGGCGGGACATCATCTCTTCCTCGCCGTAATCGAAATCGATCTGGTTTTTCGTCAGAAAACCAAACAGCTCCGCGTAGCGGTTTTCATAGGGCTCAACGTCCTCGGACGCGTTCCACAGCGAGTTTGCCCAGCCCATATAAGCCTGACACCAGACGGATTCGATTGGGTTGAGCAGCAGCACGTCGCAGTCCGGCAGACCCCCGGACAGAACCACGTTCATCCTGGCAAAATGGTCTTCGACAGTTTTGTAATCCTTATACCACGGCGACTGGTGGAGTATGGACGCGGGGTAATCCCTTTTTGCCTCGCCCTCCATAGTGTACCATGAAAGGTGCTGGCAGCGCAGGTTTATACCGAACAGAGCCTGCCAGTCGCCCACATTTTTGTGGCCCTTGAAGCTGAACTGCCAGCCGGTGCAGCCGTAGAGCTCCGAAAGCATCTGCGTTTTGCCCAGCTGCCTTGCTGCCGAAGAAAGCTGCTTGACTATCCAGTAACAGCGGTTGTGTTCGGTGAGAACGTCCACTCCCGGGGCGCCCATATACTCGTAAAACCGCATCAGGGAACCGTGTGGGACTGTCTGGTTCATAAGGCTGTCCTCATGCAGGACGTGCCCGGTGAAGATCATATCGTGATCCAGACACCAGTCTCTTATCGGTCCTGCGAAACGTTCAAGGAACAGCGCGTTCGCCAGATCGATATAGAACAGCTTGACCGGCGCAGCCTTTTCGCCGTTTTTTCTGTAGAAAAGCTCGGGAAGGATCTTCCTGCAGGAAAAGCCGTATCTTTTTTCGAATTCATCGAAAATATCGTCCGTCCATGCGACGGCGCAGCTCTTTGAGCCGTTATTCCCAACGCTGAGGTTGTCGAAACAGTGGCCTCTGTGGGGCTCGTCGGTAAAAATGCCCTTTATCGACCTGCCGAGCCGGTCGCCGCAGCGGCGGGCGTATTCTTCATGCGTCAGCTTGATGAAACGCTCCGTCGCCTCCCGACTCATCGTGTCGATATACGTTGCGCCGTTGTAGACGGAATCCGGCCGATCGTAAACTATTGCGAAGCGCAGAGCCTTCCATCCGGCGTTACCGTCGGGGCTGTTTGTCTCGATTCTGCCTTCGCTTGAAGCCGCCGCCTCGCAAACGGCTTTTTCCGCAGCGCGCACGGCGTCCTCCCTGCAGGAAATGCCCGAGCAGTCGATCTCTTTGTATCCGTAAAGATCGATCCCGTCAATCCTTGCGGCGTACAGTGCGAAGGAGCCGTCGGACCATTCAGTGTCGGCAGTGTCCGATTCATACAGGTACAGGGATTTCATCCTGTATTTCGGGTCTGCCGTCGCCTTGCCGCCCGCCGAGCCGGACGGCCAGCGGTCTTCGTCGTAGAGCCATGCCTCCATACCGTCCTTCTCGGCCTCGTCGGCGACCGCGTTGACGCAGTCGAACCACTCGTCGCCGAGATAATCCGTTATCAGGCCAGAGCGTGAGTGCATGAAGAAACCTCCGAGCCCCATTTCTTTCATTATACGGGCCTGACGGATCAGCTCGTCTTGTCTCAGTTCGCCGTTCCATGCCCAGAAGGGCTTACCGCGTCTGTCGGCGCCGGGGTCCGTGAATTCTTTCAAAAGCTTTTCCATGATCAAAACCTCTTTTCGGCAATCGCAGAGAGTATAACAAAAGAATAAAATGTTGACAATACGCAAATAGTGCTTTTAATAAAGACGGATGTGTGCTATCATCACAGTGTTATTCAAGTAAAGCTATGAGTGATTTTGCCGAAAAAGGGGATCTGAACTCTATGGCGTATCTGTTGAGAAGAATAATGTCGCTTTTTCTTGCAATACTCGGCCTTCTCGGTCTGATCAGACCCGTGCCGGAGGATATCATGTCTTATACGCCCGAAGAGCTCGCGCTGATTGATTCGTACCTTGAATGTTCATCCGGGGCGTCGGTGTCCGTTTTCGCGAAAAAAGGGGACGACGAGCCGATATTTACCGGTACCGTCAGCGACATCTGCGTCATGCCGGAATTCGAAGGATCCGAAGAGACGGGCTATGTAAAGTATACCGCCTATATAAGTTTTGAAAAGACCGGGGCTCAGTTCCTTTCTGTCCGCGGCGCGCGGGACGCCGATATCACGATCGGTTTCGGAGAGCTCAGGTCTGAAAAGTATCTGCCGACAACGGTGTTTGAGAAAAACGTGTTTTACAGGATAGACGTCGCTTATTCCTGTTCCGGCGGATCGGCCCCGACGTTCAGCTCATCGTCGCCGTACAGGCTGTCTGTGACTTATCCGTCCTTCGGCGGGGTTCCCGCCGTCCAGCCGGAGCCGATCGCAGATATACACCTGAGAGATCCGTTCATCATGACCGGAGCGGACGGTAAGTATTACATGACCGGCACGTACGATCCCGTCGACTGGTCG
>JAILDS010000300.1 GCA_024689165.1 Clostridia bacterium | reverse complement strand
GGGTCGCGAGCTCGAACAAGGGCTTCGCGATGAAAAAGCCCACCGTGACCACGGTAACGTGGCACACGACCGACGAGACGGTCGTCACGGTCGACGGGGACGGGACGGTCACGGCGGTCGGTCCGGGAGAAGCGACGGTGTTCGCGCTCTCGGACGACGGGTACTACCGCTCGTCCTGCGCGGTCACAGTAGAGTAAGAAAGGGGAATTAGGCTTTGGCAGAGGATAAACAAAACAAAAGCTTCGTCGAGGGTATGTTCACAGCCGACGACAACTCCGCCGCGAATCTGGGGTCGGAGAAGCTCGGCAAATACAAATCCCTCGCCACGAGGATGTTCAATACTCCCGTCCTCAGTCCGAGAGAGATGGCGTTCCCCGTGATCTCCGACCTTGCGTCCAAGCTCATGGCGGGCCTGGACACATACCGGATGCTGTACTTCGTCAAGGTCCTGAAGATCGACCTGACCTACGTCGTTCTCGTGGATATGCTCATCTCCCTTTACAATACGCTCAACGACCCGCTCATGGGCGTCGTGTACGACAAGACGCGCACGCGCTGGGGCAAGGCAAGGCCTTACGTCCTTCTCGGAGCGGCGCCGTTCTATCTTTCGACCGCGCTGCTTTACTGCGGCGGTCTGTTCTTCGGCAGCTCCTCCGCAAACGACCCGAAAAAGATAATCTTTGTTTTCATGATGCTGTTCATCCAGGAGACTTTCTCGACGATCTACGGCATCCCGCGGGCGCATATGCTGACGATGCAGACAGTCAACCCGGACGACAGGATCGCGGTGGGCCTTCTGCAGGAGTACATCGGCGGCACGGCGAAGGGCATAATCTACGCCTTCTTCGCGCCGATAATCGACTTCACGGAAAAGGGCTATATCAACGTCCCGATGAACGTCATGTACGCGGTCGTCTCGATCTTTGCCGCTGCCGCCGGCGTGATAGGCAACATGAGCATGGCGATAAACTGCAAGGAGCGGATAATGCTCCAGCCCAAGCCCGCACCGCTGTCGAAATCGCTGTTCTACATGCTCAAAAACAAGTACCTGCTGAGGATCACTCTCGCGAACTATTCCACGATGTGGATCACAAACGGCGGGTACAACTGGGATATGGTCACGCACCTTGAGATATTCGGCGGCACCATAGCCAACTTCTTCGTCGAGCTTCCGCAGAACGTGATCAACCCGCTGAGCCTGACGTTCATACCGAAGTTCAGAAAGATGTTCAAGGACAACCGGACCGCGCTGGTCACGCTGAGGCTATGGGACCTTGCCACGTACGTGGTGATGTGCGCTTTTTCGATACCCTTCATCGACAAAAAGGTCCTGTGCTGGATAGTGTCGTCGATATGCCTTGCCGTCAACGCCGCCAACAACGGCCCCGCCAACGTGTTCGAGGCGGAGGTCGGCAGGGAGATAACGGACTATACCGAGTATATGACCGGCGAGCGGCCCGACGGAACGATCAGCCTGCTGGCGCAGCTTCTGGGTGAGCTTATCAGGCCGATCCGGACCGCGTTCGGTCTGGCTATGATTAAATGGTCCGGCTATGACACCACCCTTCCGCAGCTCCCGTGGGCGCAGGGAAGCAAGATCATATATCAGAGAGTTTTCTTCCTTTACAGGGGGCTTTCGATAATCTCCAAATTTGTCTGCATAATCCCGTACTTCTTCTATGACCTTGTCGGTGAGAAGAGGGAACAGATGTACATAGCCATCAACGAAAGGCGCGCTCTCCTCACCCACGAGGACGAGCAGGAGAAAGCGCTTGAGGAGATCATCAGCGGGATAAGCGAGGAATAAGTATGTTCCCGTTAATCGTAAACGGCGAAGACGTGCTGCGGCGCGTCTTCCCTTCAAAACAGGCTGCGGCAAAAGCCGCGATCGATCTCGCCCGCCGGGACGAGCGGATCTCGTGTCTTTGGCTTTTCGGCTCCGCCCTGACGACTGACTGCGGAATGACGAGCGACCTCGATTTGGCTATAGACGCTCCGGGCGTCGGGGGCGACGAATTTCTCAGGCTCATCCGCCCGTTTTACCGAAACATCGATTCGGAAGTGGACATAGTCGATTACAACGACCTCCGCAACCTGGCCCTTAAAGAAGAAATCACCAACAAAGGAGTACGTCTATATGTTAAGCGCGAATGAGCTTCTGGTTTTATCCGAAAGGGATTACGAGCTGTGCAGCAAGCTTGAAAGCAGCTTCCCCGATGAATTCGCCGTTTCCGGAGCAGCTTATCACATTCAGCAGGCGGTCGAAAAAGCTCTGAAGGCCCTTATTCTGCTTCACGGCGGCGCCCCGGCGTTTACACACAACATAAGCAAGCTGTCCCTTCATTGCGACGAACTCGGAGTCAAGCTGCCGGAAGAGCTTGACGACATTGCGGAGGCTCTGACCCTTTGGGAAACGCAGACGCGGTACGACCCGTTCTGCGTTATTTCCATGAAAAAATACGAAAAAGCAAAAGCCGTCTCACGTCAGCTCGCGCAGAACGCCCGGAAAATGATCGAAAGCTTCGGATAAACCGAACAAAACCCCGCCGGTCAAGGCGGGATTTTGTTCGGAATGACGGTCATTTCAGCCCGAGCGTACTCACAACTCCGGAAATGTCTCCGAGCTCGTCGAACTTAAGGCATATCCAGTCCCTGTTGTGCGCGTCGGACGAAAGGATGAGCTTCCCGCCGCGCGAGACGATGTAGTCCCTTATGAACGGCGCGTGGTAAGGGGTCTTTCTCACGCCCCTCGATATCGCGCCGGTGTTTATCTCAAAAACAGCGTCGTATCCAAGCAGGCTGTCGACGGCCCGGCAGGCTGCTTCCCTGTACCGCGGGTGCGTATCGTCGATCAGAACGCCCTGCGGCTGCTCGTTGAACTTGGTGATAAGATCGATATGCCCGACGATGTCCGCGCCCCAGCGCTCGCATACCCGGGACACGTTTTCGAAATAAGCCTCGCACATGGCGTAGGGATCGCCGCCGTACATATCGTGTATAGCTCGCTGCAGGGTTTGCCTGTCGGAGTCTATCGGGGCGTAAACGCCGTTTTTTTCGAGATAATGCACGGAACCGATAACGTAATCGTAGCCGTCCGTCGGCTCGGGAGAAAAAAAGTCCTGCTCGATACCCGCCAAAAAGCGTATACGACCGTCGAACTCGGCTTTGAGCGCATTCAGTTCAGCATTATATTCGCCGATCCTCTTTTTTTCCATGCAGTAGCTCAGGTCGAACGGCGTGTAGCTGTGGTCGGAGATACCGACCTCGCGCAGCCCGAGCTCAACGGCCCTTTCGAGCATCTGCCGGGGGCTGTTCTTACCGTCGGAAAAGGTCGTGTGCATATGATAATCGGAAACCGGTCTGAACATGATGAGCCTCTTTTCTTGACAAGTCCGTTTTTACGGTTTATTATACAGAGAATATATCGTTCCGGGAGGGAAGAATGCTCTCCGCGCTGTTCGGTCTTCTGCAGGCGGCGGCGATCTTCGCCGCTTACCTTCTGAGCGGGAAGATCCCGCTCGGCATAATAAAGTCGTCCTCCGTCCGGGAGCTCGTCGGGCGGCTTCTTCCGTTCGTCTGCGTCCTGATTTTAACCCTGATATTTTCGCTCGTCAACAGAAAAAAATTCTCCGCCCGCCTCCTGGGCAGGCCCGCGCGTTCCCTTGCCGCAGGCGCCGCAGTCGGCGCTGCCATGGTCTTGGCGGTCGCCGCGGTGCTCTGGCTGGCGAAGTCCGCGAGCTTCGACGCCGCAGGGAAGAGCGAGGGGATCGGCTCCGTCTGCCTCGCCGCGCTGGCTCAGGCCTGCACCCACACGCTCATTTCACTCGGCTTCATCTACGAGCTGCTGCGCTACCGAGTCGGCTCGCCCGCCGCGTGGCTTTATTCCGTCGTCTGCTTTACGCTGCTCGAGCTGCTCGGCACGCAGCCGAACGCCATGAACGTGATCGCCGTCGCGTCCGTCGCGCTCGCCCTGTGCGCCGTCAGAGAGCTGACCGAATCCGTCGTCGCCCCCGCCGCCGCGTATTCCGTCTGGCTGATCGCAGTGGGCCCCGTCCTCGGGATAGCGATGCCCGGCGCGGACTACGGCAGGCTGATAGGCTCTAAGCTGTCCGGGCCCGCCATACTGACGGGCGGCTCCTTCGGCGTCAACGCCTCCGCGGTGACGGTCTCCGCGGCGCTGATAGCCGCCGCGGCCTGCGCGGGCGCCGCCGCCGTCAGGCACTCAAAAGAATAACAGGTTTTTTACTTCGCAGGTCATCCTGTTCAGCCCGCCGCCGGCGGGCGTTTTTTTACCAAAACTTAAATAATTACTAAATATTTATTGCAATTCGTTCAAACGCTTGACAGATTGACTTTGCGGGGATAAAATCACGGTGACTGTTAGTGTCATTGTTCACAGGCATGCCGCAGAGGCGGTCGATACAGTATAAAAACAATTATGCCATATGCAATGATAACGGGATACGTTATTCAAGGAGGAGAAATCATGAAAGCCATGATGAAAAACAGGACGGCTGTCAGGCGGGCGATAATCATCGCCCTGGCGTTCGTGTTCGCATCCGCGAGCCTTATAGCCGCGTCCGTCGCCTTCGCCCCCACGGCGAAGGCCGCCGACACCTACGTCAGCACTTTCGACGCTCTCAAGTCCGCGCTCCAATCCGGCAATTATGAGACGGTCTATCTTGACGCCGATCTTTCTCTGAGCGACGCGCAGGCGACCCCGACCGGGTGTCTGTCCGTTCCGGCGGGAGTAACGACCACGCTCAACCTCAACGGACACACTATTACGAAGGATCACGGCGATGACTGGGTCAACTGGATAACTGACCAGACGTCCTTTATCATTTCCAACGCGGGCAACCTTACCGTCAAAAACGGTACGCTGAGCATCAGCACGAACCGCACGGATATGAACGCCTCCGACAACAAGTATGAGACCGGCTGCGGCATATTCGCCATCATAAGGAACACCGGCTCCGGCAAGGTCACTGTCGGCGACGGCTGTATCCTCAGCGTTTATATGCAGAACCACTACAAAACGTCCGACAGCGGCAAATCGGGCACGATGTGGATGTACGGCGTGGGCGTCTGGGCCGATTCGACCGCGACGACCGTGCTCGACAACGGCTCGACCGTGAGATCCACAGTCTCCGGACGCGGCGTTTCCTCCCTCGACCAGTCCGGCTGGTGCATGAGCTTCGCGTACGGCGTTTACGGCGGGACTATAATCTCCAACAACACTACAGTCAACGTCAGGGCCGAGACCAAGATACGCTGCGACGCCGGCTGGGGCACGCCCGACAAGCTTGAGAACCTCTGGGCTGTCGCCTACGGCCTGACGTCTTCCGGCAATATCACTGTCAACGGCGGCACGTACAACGCCGAGGGCACGACTTCGAACTCCTGGAAAAACAGCCACGACCAATCGACCCAGAACGGCTCGCGCTACATCTATACCGCCGGAGTATTCTACACCGGCGCAACGCCGGTGATCGCTGACGGCACCATAACCACAAAAGCGACCGACAGCGACGGCGGCGACGGAGCCTTCGATTCGGGCCCGACCTACGGCAACATCAGCAGCCAGTCACTTATGCGCTTTACCGTTCTTCACGGCACCGAAGCGACCTACGATGAGCCGCACCTCGTCTCACGCGAGAGCATGAGCACAAAGGACCAGGCTATAAGTATCTACTCCACCGCTCCGACAGCAGGCTCCTACCGCACCGAGGGCAACGCGGGCGGCGCCTCGCTTGGCTCTACGCTCAATACCACCGCCGGCACATACAACATGACCCGCGGTATGCAGGGCGACGGCGGCAACGTCCGCGTCCACGTCGTGTACAGGTTCTTCAGGACCGTCAACACTTCGAACCACAGAAGATCCGACATCGTAGGCTACACCTCCAACGGCAAGCTCAACTATAACGGGACGGAATACACCGTAGTCAGCGGCTCCGTGGGCACGCCCGCTGCCTTCGACCACCTGTCCGCCAGCAGACCGGACTGGATCGACACAGGCTCCTACACCAGCCTTGCGGTCACAGCCTCCACCGTTCCCGCCGTCGTCAACGGCAACTACTATTACCCCTACTGCATCGCGTCGTATAACGGCAGCAACCCGTACTCCGAGCTCGAGAACATCAAGAACGAGCAGGGGACGATAATGTACAACTTCGCCAGGAACACCTCCGGCACGACAGCGACGATCTCAGCTTCAAGCCCGAAGTTCATATTCGTCGATTTCGTGCTCAAGGCGCCCACGTCGATCTCGGCATCGGCGACCACGCTGACCCACTCGTTCGACAACCTTATAATGCCCTTCTCCGACATCGGGGTGGTCGTCACCGCCGAGGGCACTGACGTCACCTCCGAATACGACGTCGCCCAGACCGGCTCCGGCGTCGGCGTCACCTGGTACTGGAAGCACTACGGCGAGAGCGACACGGAATACACGACGGATTTCGTGGCCACAAAGCCGAACCACGCCGGAAGGTATACCTATAAGCTCGTTATAGCTTCCGACTCGGATTCTCCGTTCACGCCCGGATCTCTGAACCGCTACGGCACGGAGATCACAATGAACATAACCGTCACGCCATCCGACCCGGGCAGAGGCAGCATTCCGGCGAACGTCACCATGACCTACGGCCAGTCGCTCGCCGAGGTGTTCCCGATCTCCTCCTACGCTCCGTCCGGCCCGAACAACGCGGACTGCTCCGGCACGCTCTCCTGGGGCGAGACCAACTCCTCTCTTGCTCCGGCAGCCGGCAGCGGCACCTTCACCGTGACGTGGACCGCGTCCGAAACCGGCTACAGCGCGATAGATTATAACTCGCCGGTGACCTACACCGTCAGCTATACCTGCTCGAAGAAGCCCCTTACCGTAGCCGCGCTCGACTCGGTCTGGACCTACGGCGACGATCCGACCTACTCCAACACGACCGAGGGCACCAGCCTGAAGATCGGCTTCACGGGTCTCATCAATTCCGACGCTACAAACGACCTGCTTCTCGCGACCGTGATCCGCTCCGCGACCTACACCGTCAACGGCGGCTCCTACGTCAAGGGAACGACCGGAGCGGGCACTTACCAGCTGCTCATAACCGATATCTCTTACACTCCGCTGCTTGCGAACTATACGCTGACCTACTCCCAGACTCCGGCGACGCTGACGATCAACAAGCGCACCGTATACGCCGAGGGCGCCGCGGTCAACAAGGCCTACGACGGCAGCGCCTACGTCACCGTCAACTGGTCGAACTACACCAATATCTACGGTACGGACGACGTAGCCTTCACCGCTTCCACCGGCGCAGCGGACTCCGCCGCCGCGGGCGTGAACCGCGTCGTCACGGTCGACCTGACTTCCATAGTCCTCACCGGCGCTGACGCCGCGAACTACACTCCCGGCATCTCGGGCTCCATCCACGTCACGATCACAAAGGCGAACCCGGGCGTCACCGTTCCCTCGCCCGCCCCGTTCGTATACACGCATTCCAAGCTCCTTGACAATTCCATGCTCGCGCCCGCCGGCTATACGCCCGAGGTCAGCGGTACCTGGGCCTGGGACGCGTCGGTCTTCCTGACCAACCCGAGCGTCAACACCGCCTCATATCCCGCCGTGTTCACCCCGACGGACTCCGACAACTACAATCCGCAGTACTCGAACGTCACCCTGTCGATAACCCCGGCGACGGTATATATCGGTTATGAAAAGACCGTCGAATTCGGCGCCGCCATGCCGAACATCCTCTCGGTCACTTACAGCTCGACCGACGACCCGAGCTTCGACATCTCCTACGCCGCTCTCGAGGGCAATATCACCGCCGACACGGACTACCGCCAGGGCTACGACGCCGGGGTCTACGACGTCGATTACGACATCTCAGACTACAGAGACGTAAACGGCAACTACGTGTTCATCGCCAACACCGGGCATATCACCGTCGTCGCCAGGGTCGTGACCGTCACGCCCGCCGCAAGGACGATCACCTACGGCGACGCGGCTCCGGCAAGCTTCGACGTGACCGTCACGGACTCCAACAACGCGTCCGTCGATCCGGACCTTCTCGTCAGCTCCGGCAGCGCCGCGTTCAGCTTCACGACCGACTACGCGCTCGGCTCCCAGGTCGGGACGTACTCTGTGACGCCGGTCCTCGTGCTCGGCTCCGGTCAGTCGCTTTCGACGAACTATTCGATCAATTACGCCGACGGCACGCTCAGGGTCAATAAGGCCGTGCTTACCGCCGCCGCCGACGACAAGACCGTCACCTACGGCGACCCCGTCCCGACGCTTACGATCAGCTACTCCGGCTTCGTCGCCGGCGACACGGAAGCGACCGTCCTCACCGGCACGGTGCCCACCGCGACCACCGCGTACATCCAGGGCTCGTCCGTCAAGGGCGACGGCTACGCCATAACCGTAGTCACGACCGGCGTGACCCTCACCAACTATACGATCAGGACCGTCACCGGTACGCTCACCGTCAACAAGGCGGACGCTTACATAGCTTCCGGCTCCCTTGCTTCGACGATAACCTACACGACCTCTCTGGCTGACGCCGCCGTCTCCGGCGCGGAGATGGTGCCCGCCGACGGCACGTTCGAATTCAACGATCCGACGGCGACTCCGGTACCGGGCGTTTACACGACCTATACCGTTACCTATACTCCCGACGCCGCTGACGCTCAGAACTACAACCCCGCGGTGTTCAGCGTGACTCTTAACGTCAACAAAAAGGCCGTCGCCGGCTCCCTCGGCATCACCGGCTCCGCAATGGCGACCTGCGTGCTCACCGCGGACACCTCGCTGCTCGAGCCCGCCTATGACCCGAGCATCTACGTCATCAACTGGTACTCCACCGCCGCGAGCGCGACCGTTATCGGCACCGGCACGAGCTTCACTCTCACCGAGAGCCAGGTCGGCAACCAGGTGTTCTGCCGCGCGGTAGCCCTGTCCGGCGACTCCGTCTACTACACCGGTTCGGTGCTTTCCGGCTATACCGACAACGTGACCGGCTGGATCACCCCCGCCACCATCGCTCAGCTTACATTCAACTCCGCCGACCTGTATAACGGCGTATACGACGGGCTTTCGCACGGTATAACCGTCACCGCTGACGAGAACGTCATCATCGGCGCCGTCACTGTCAAGTACAACAACTCCACCGAGCTCCCGACCGACGCGGGCACCTACGTCGTCACCGCCGACGTCGCCGCTCCCGGCTCCGTCTACGTCGGCAACTCCACTATGCACGACGGCCAGACCTATTACGGCGACACGCCCGTCTACGGCGCGGTCTCCGGTCTTGCCATAGGCACCATCACGATCGACCCCGCCCCCTACACGGTCATCATCACCATTGCTCCGAAGGACTACGACGGCAACACCGTCGCGACCGTCTCGAAGATAACCCAGACCGGCAGGGTCGGCAGCCAGACCGCCGACGACGTGTTCTTCGACTACACGCAGACGAGCTTCAGCTTCGCTTCAGCCGACGCCGGCAGCAATATCGCCGTCACCGCCAGAAGGCTCTCCGCCTGCATGACCGGCGCGAAGGCCGGCAACTACACGATCGACGGCTGCGTCACCATCAAGCCGGCGAACATCCATACCGTGCCGGTTTACTATGAAGCCGCCGCCGCCGCAAGGACCTACGAGCCCGGCAACATCGAGACCGGCGTGACGCTGTACTACGTATCCGGCAGGATCGGCGCGCAGGGCAGCTCCGACGTCGACGTCGACACCGCCACCGCCGTTGCCATCCTCGACTCCCCCGACGCGGGCGAGGGAAAGAGCGTCCTTTCCGTCACCGCCGATCTTGTTGGCTCGACAGCCTCCAACTACTACCTCGCCGTCACGAACATCGAAACGATGACCGCGACCGTCGCGAAGGCGACGCCCGTCGTCACGAGCGAGACGATCCCGAACAGGACCTTCCGCTATACCGACACGCTCGCCGCAGTCGAATTTGAAGACGCTCACTGGTCCTGGGTCAACCTGGCGCAGAACCTGCCCGTCGGCACCAACAGCTACGCTGCCGTTTTTACCCCGGACGACACCGACAACTACAACACCGTCTCCGCTTCGTTCGATATCACCGTCGCCAAGGGCCAGCTCGTCATTACCCCGATAATCTCGGGCACGAGCTCGATGAATGTCGTTTACGGCTCGTCCAAGCCCAACTTCCGTCTGAGCGTGACCGGCACGACCGGTGAGACAGATATGGACGACGTTTACACCGGCCTCGTGAATTACACCTGCTCTTACGCAGCGGGCTCGCCCGTCGGGACGTATGCTCTCAGCGCGAGCGACAGCATCCTGACCTCCGACAACTACAACATCACCTTTAATTCCAATACCCTGACCTGCGTTCCGAGGGCTGTCACCGTGACCCTTACGCCCGTGTCCAGAGCGTACGAGCCCGGCAACACAAACATCGAGATCACCTGCTCCGCCCTCTCCAACGTCTACGCTGGCGACGCCGGCGACGACAGCAAGCTCGCGCTGAGCGCTACCACCATCATCGGTACTGCGAACAGCGACAACGCCGGTTCCCGCACCGTCACCTGGACAGATCCGACCCTCGTCGGCTCGAGCAAGAACAACTACACCCTTACCGTCAAGGGCACCGGCCGCGTGACCATCTCCAAGGCCGACCCGACCGGCGTCGTGTGGCCGACCAGCGCTACCGTCGAGTACGGCACCGCTCTCGCTCTGGCAGAACTCGAAGGCGGCGACTACTCTCTCGGCGACTTCAGGATGTATTACGCCGACCGTACGCCCACGCAAGTCGGTACCTTCAACGGCAACAGCGACCTGTGCACGGTCGTCTATAAGCCCACCGACGGAGCCAACTACAACAGCCTCACCAAGAAGATAACCCTTATCGTAATGCCCGCAGTGCTCAACCCCAGCGTTTCGATCTCCGGCTCGCTGCAGATCAACTCCACTGCGTCAGTTAAGATAACCGGTATCCCGGACGGTGCGGCCGAATACCTGACCTACGAGTGGTACATCGTCAGCAGCTCCTCCGATTACGACAGCGAGCTGACGCCCGTCAACCTCGTCCAGTCCGGCTCCGGCATGAGCCTCACGGTCAAGAACAGCTACCTCAACAAGTTCATCGTCTGTGTCGTCAGGGTTGAAGGCTCCTCCGCTCCCTATGTCATCGAGGAGATCGCCGGCGGCTCCTACGGCGTGTCCGCCGCCTCCGTCAGCCCCGTGTCTCAGGCGACTCAGAGCTTCTTCGCCCGCCTGTTCGGCTGGCTGTACTCGCTCTTCGCCGCGATCCGCAGGGTCTTCTCGGCTATGTGATCTAACTGATACAGAGTCTTTTCATGGCTTTTTCTCCCAAAACGAAGGCGGGGCGCTCCGGCGCCCCGCCTTCGTTTTTCGAACACGTTTTTCAGACCGGATATATGGTATCCGTATTGTTTTTTATAATGAAAAACGTCCGTAAACTATTTACAAACCGGTCATTGTACACTATAATGTAATAATATGGTTTGTTTGTGTTTCTATTGAACAACGTCCGGGGCAGGCCCGGCGTGAGGAGTTGGTCATATTGCGTTTGCGCCGTAAAAAACAAGGCGGCGGTCTTGTTTCCCGCCGTGTCGGTTTTGTTCAGCTTTACGCAGGTTTTTTCTGTCTGAGCGCTGTTGTGATATTCGTGTTGTCCCTGCTGACAAGGGGCGACGCCTTTTCGGCTCTGTTTTTCGACAACAGCGG
>JAILDS010000299.1 GCA_024689165.1 Clostridia bacterium | reverse complement strand
TAGAAAACGCGCTGAGGCAGCTCGGCTTTTCACGCTTTACCCCGCCCGAGACGGGTACTCCGTCCGAGGTAAGAGATAAATATCTTTCCCGCGCAGATGAGCTTGACGCAGAGATAACCCGGCTTGAGTCGGAAGTCGCGGCGCTCAAGGAGCGCGAGAAGGAATTCAGGCTGCTTCGCGACGCTTTGAGCGTAAAGAAGGCTGTGCTCGAGGCCAGACCTAATTTCCGTTCGGACGGAACTGTCGTCTGGTATAAAGGCTACTGCACCTCTCAGAACGCAGAAAAACTCGAAAAAGCCGTTCCGAAGCGTTTTTCCGCTGCCGTTACGGTATCGGACCCGGCTCCGGACGAAGACGTTCCTGTCGTGCTGAAGAACAACGGCTTCGCTTCGCCGCTCGAGGGCATCACCGCCATGTATTCGCTGCCCGGGAAGGATGATATCGATCCCACCGGCGTCATGGCGTTTTTCTACTATTTCTTCTTCGGCATGATGTTCTCCGACGGCGGCTATGGCCTGATGATGACCCTCGCCTGCGCATTTGCTCTGATACGGTTCGGCAAAACCATGACCGACGCGCGGAAGAGCTTCGTCAAAATGTACCTGTTCTGCGGCATCTCCACGACCTTCTGGGGCGCGATGTACGGAAGCTGGTTCGGCGACATGATCAACGTCGTGCGCGAGGACGTGCTGTTCAAACCGCCGATAACGCTCGCGCTGTGGAAGGACCCTCTGCAGGACCTGCTGTCGGTGCTTGTCGTCTGCTTCATATTCGGGCTTGTTCATCTTTTTACGGGCGTGCTTATCAGCGGGATCAACTCCTGGCGGCACGGCAAAAAATTCGACGCCTTCTGTCAGACGGTCCCGACCTTCCTGATGGTTCTGGGTCTCGCCCCGATCTTCTTCTCGCTGTTCACAGACGTTCCCTCTTGGATGGATAAGGTCAAGCTGTGGCTGCTCATCCCTGGCGTCGTGCTCGTTATCCTTACCGGCGGCAGAGAGTCGAAGGGGATCGGCGGGAAGATCGCTCTCGGGCTGTACTCAGTATACGATCTTTTCGGCGGATATCTCGGCGACGTCCTTTCTTACGCGCGTCTCCTCGCGCTGGGACTTGCCACGGGCGTCATCGCACAGGTCATAAACATGCTGTGCGTGCTGCCCGGTTCCCCCGCGCTGAGGGTCGTGATGCTCATCGTCGTCGGAGCGGTCGGGCATATCGCGAACTTCGGCATCAACGTCATAGGCGCCTACGTGCACACCAACAGGCTGCAGTACGTGGAATTTTTCGGCAAATTTTATACGGGCGGAGGGCGACCTCTCGAACCGGTAAAAGGAGATACAAGGTATTATACAGTCAAGGAGGAAAACTGATATGAATGACTGGGGACTTGTTTTTGTTATTCTAAGCGCGGCTCTCGCGGCTACGCTTCCCGGGCTCGGCTCCGCCAGAGGCACCAGCCTTGTGGGACAGGCCGCCGCCGGCGTGGTGTCTGAGGATCCGTCGAAGTTCGGCAAGGTGCTGATCCTTCAGGTCCTTCCCGGCACGCAGGGGCTTTACGGCTTCCTGACCGCCATCCTTCTGCTCAACAGCACCGGCGTGATGGGCGGTGATTTCGCCGCTATGCCCACAAGCAAGGGTCTCGCGTATTTCTGCGCCGCGCTCCCGATGATCATCGTCGGCTATTTCTCCGCCATCGCTCAGGCAAAGACCGCCGCCGCGGGCGTCGGGATAGTCGCCAAGAAGCCCGACCAGTCCGGCAAGGCGATCATCTTCTCCGCCATGGTCGAGACCTACGCGGTCCTCGCCCTGCTCATGAGCCTGCTCGCGATCCTCAACCTCTCATGACGGGACTCGAGAAAATTGCCGAGGCTATCCGGGCGGAGTGCTCGGAGCAGTGCGGCGGGATCATGGCCGAGGCGCAGGCTGAGTGCAGGACGATCAGCGTCGGCTTCGATCAGGAGGCCGCGCGCATGAAAGCCGATCACCGCGCGAGGCTTGAAAGCGAACGGGCCGCAGTCATCGAGTCTGCGGCTTCCGAGGCGCGTATGGCTGCCGCTTCACGTCTGCTCCGGACCAAGGGAGAGCTTATCGACCGCGCGATAGACGCCGCCTGCGATAAGATCCGTTCTCTTCCGGCGGCCGAGTATTTTGACGAGCTTACCGCTCTTCTCGCAAAAACGAGCGGGAAGGGTATCATGTATCTCTCGAAGACCGACGCCGAAAGGCTTCCCGCGTCGTTTGAGAGCAGACTTGCAGAGCGATACCCCGGCGTGACGCTTGATAATACCGACCTTACACGCGTTGCCGACGGCTTCCTTCTTGTCGACGGCAATATCGAGTACGATTGCTCGATCGCAGCTCTGGCGTCGGAAAAGTCCGACGAGCTCAGGCTTGCCGCCGCGCGGCTGTTGTTCTGACTTATGAGAGATACCGATTACGCCTACGCCGTTGCGCGGATAAGAGCGAATGAGAACGGTCTTCTGCCGAATTCTGCCGTTGCGCAGCTTATAGCGTGCCCGGGTTATGAGGAAGCGGTAAAGCAGCTCCGCAGCCGCGGGCTTGATATCGTCGGTGCGGATTATGAAAGCGCTCTGAAGGAACGCCTTCGTTCTTCATGGGCGCTCATACAGGAGATACTGCCCGAAAAAGACGCTCTCGACTGGCTTATAATCGAGAACGACTTTTACAATCTCAAGATCTCCCTGAAAGCGGAATACGGAGACCTGAAGGGGTACGAGCGGCTGTTCGCCCGCCCGAGCGCGTTCGACCCGGCGGAAATAGACCGTGCCATCGCCAAGCATGAGTTCGAAAAGCTGCCCGAGCTGCTGAAAGAACCGGCTGAGCTGGGCTTCAAAGTCCTCCGGGAGACCGATTTCGCGCAGGTCAGCGACAGCGTCTTGGACCGCTGCTGCATCGAGACGATGGCCGGGCTTGCCGAAAAGGCAAAGGACGGCTTTGCGAAGGAGATCAACCGGCTCAGGTGCGCTTTCGCGTGCATCAGGACGTTTTACAGATGCACTCTGCTCAAAAAGCCCGAGAGCTTTATGACACACGCCGTTCCGACGCCCGTCTGCGGCGGTCTGGATACGGCCGGGCTCATAAAAGCGGCCTGCGACGGTCCTGCGAAGCTGCTGGAGGCGCTTTCACACACGGATTTCGCCGACGAGTCGGAGGCTCTGAAAAGCTCCTCCGCCGCGTTCGAGATCATGTGCGCCGACAGACTGACCGAAACGGCGAGGGAGGGCGGCAAAGGGGCTTTCGGCCCTGCGCCGGTCGCAGCTTATTATCTCGCGGTCGTCGCCGAGACGGAGTGCCTGAGGGTGATACTCTCCGGCAAGCTCAACGGCGAGCCGAACGAAGTGATCTCAAGAAGAGCGAGGCGGCTTTATGTATAAATGCTCTATGATCGGAGACGGCAACAGCATATACGGCTTTGCCGCCGCAGGCGTTGAGATCCGCGCCGCGTATACGAGAGAGGAAGCTCTTTCCGCGATAAAAGAGCTTGTCGACCGCGGCGATACAGCCGTGATATTCATTACCGAAGCATTGTACGCGCTGGTGAACGACGACGTCGCCGCGCTTTCCGTCAGGCCGTACCCTGCGCTGATACCGGTTCCGGGCTTTTCCGGAAATACGGGAGCGGGGAAGGACAACATCACCGACGCGGTGATCCGCGCGGTAGGCTCGGATATAGGATAGGGGAAAAGCATGAGCGCAGAAGGAAAAATCGTTAAGGTCGCCGGACCTCTTGTTATCGCTTCCGGCATGCGCGACGCCAATATGTTCGACGTCGTGCGGGTCAGCGAGCTCAACCTTATAGGAGAGATCATCGAGATGCATGGCGACAGAGCCTCCATTCAGGTTTACGAGGAAACTGCGGGGCTCGGGAAGGATGAACCCGTGGTCTCCACGGGCATGCCGCTGTCGGTCGAACTCGGCCCCGGTCTGCTCGGAGGGATATTCGACGGCATTCAGCGCCCGCTTGAAAAGCTCGTTGCCGAATACGGCACGAACCTGCACAGGGGCGCCGTGCTGCCGGCCCTCGACAGGACCGTGAAATGGACTTTTGTTCCGACCGTCGCCCCCGGCGACAAGGTGACCGGCGGCGACGTCATCGGTACCGTTCGGGAAACGGAGGTCGTTACCCATAAGATTCTCGTGCCCGTCGACGCTTCGGGCACGGTCAAAGAGATAAGATCCGGCGACTTTACCGTTGAGGAGACGGTATGCGTCCTTGACACCGGCGCGGGCGACAGGGAGCTCACCCTTATGCAGAAGTGGCCCGTGCGCGTCGGGAGACCGTATAAAAACAAGCTCTCGCCGGACGTGCCGCTCATCACGGGGCAGAGAGTCGTCGACTCTCTTTTCCCGATCGCCAAGGGCGGCGTAGCGGCTATACCCGGCCCCTTCGGCAGCGGCAAGACGGTTACCCAGCACCAGCTCGCAAAATGGGCGGAGGCCGATATAGTCGTTTATATCGGCTGCGGCGAACGCGGCAACGAGATGACCGACGTTCTCAACGAATTCCCCGAGCTGATCGACCCGAGGACCGGCAAATCGCTCATGCAGAGGACGGTGCTTATCGCCAACACCTCGGACATGCCCGTCGCCGCCCGCGAAGCTTCTATATATACCGGCATAACCATGGCGGAATACTTCCGCGACATGGGCTACAGCGTCGCCCTGATGGCCGATTCCACCTCACGCTGGGCGGAGGCCCTGAGGGAGATGTCGGGCAGGCTTGAGGAGATGCCCGGCGAGGAAGGCTACCCCGCATACCTCGGTTCAAGGCTCGCGCAGTTCTACGAGCGCGCCGGCCGGGTCAAATGCCTCGGCTCTGACGACAGGGAAGCCTCGCTTACCGCTATCGGCGCGGTTTCGCCTCCCGGCGGCGATATTTCGGAGCCGGTCTCTCAGGCGACCCTGCGTATAGTCAAGGTCTTCTGGGGCCTTGACGCGGCTCTTGCTTACAAGCGCCACTTCCCGGCTATAAACTGGCTGACCTCGTACTCGCTTTACGCCGATTCTCTCGGCGCGTGGTTCAATGCCAACGTCAGGAAAGACTGGACGGTGAAACGAAGCCGCATAATGCAGCTGCTGTCGGACGAAGCTTCCCTTGACGAGATCGTCAAGCTTGTCGGTATGGACGCCTTGTCCCCCGGCGACAGGCTGAAAATGGAGACAGCGAGGTCGATCAGGGAGGACTTCCTGCACCAGCTCGCATTCCATGAGGTCGACACATATACTTCGCCTAAAAAACAGTACCTTATGATGTCGCTCGTCCTCGCGTACTATGACAAATGCTCGGACGCCATCTCCATAGGCGCAGATATAAACGAGCTTGCTTCGCTGCCCGTTCGTGAGGATATCGGCCGCTTCAAGTACGTCAAAGAGGATGACGCCGACGACGTTTATACCGAAACGATGATCAGGCTCGATTCACAGATCATATCCGTCGGCAAGGGGAAGGAGAGCTTCTGATGCCAAAGGAATACAGAACAGTTCAGGAAATATCCGGTCCTCTTATGCTCGTCAAGGGCGTTGAAGGGGTGACTTATCAGGAGCTCGGAGAGATAGAGCTCGTTTCCGGCGAGACGCGCCGCTGCCGCGTGCTCGAAGTGGATGGAACGAACGTTCTCGTTCAGCTTTTCGAGTCGAGCGCGGGCATTAACCTTGAGCATTCCAAGGTCCGATTCCTCGGCAGGCAGCTTGAACTGGCCGTCAGCCCGGATATGCTGGGCCGGGTCTTTGACGGACTCGGCAGACCCAACGACGGCGGCCCCGAGCTCGTTGCGACGAAACGGCTCGACGTCAACGGCACGCCCATGAACCCCGCCGCAAGAGCCTACCCGCAGGAATTCATACAGACGGGCGTTTCAGCCATTGACGGGCTCAACACGCTTGTCCGCGGGCAGAAGCTGCCCATATTCTCAGGCTCCGGTCTTCCTCACGCTCAGCTCGCCGCTCAGATCGCAAGGCAGGCGAAGGTCCGCGGTACGTCCGAGCCTTTCGCCGTCGTTTTCGCTGCGATGGGCATCACCTTCGAGGAAGCGAACTATTTTGTCGAATCCTTCAGAAAGACCGGCGCTATCGAGCGCACGGTCATGTTTACCAACCTTGCCAACGACCCCGCTATCGAACGTATCGCGACGCCCAAGATGGCTATGACCGCCGCGGAGTACCTCGCGTTCGATCTCGACATGCACGTTCTGGTCATAATGACCGACATAACCAACTACGCCGACGCCCTGCGCGAGGTGTCTGCGGCCCGTAAGGAGGTCCCCGGAAGAAGGGGATATCCGGGATATATGTACACCGACCTTGCTACGATCTATGAACGCGCCGGAAGAAAAACAGGCAAGAAGGGCAGCATCACGCTTATACCGATCCTGACGATGCCCGAGGACGACAAGACGCACCCGATCCCGGACCTTACCGGATATATCACGGAGGGTCAGGTCATCCTTTCGCGCGAGCTTGACCGCCGCTCGATCACGCCGCCTATCGACGTTCTGCCTTCGCTGTCGCGTCTTAAGGACAAGGGAATCGGCGAGGGAAGGACGAGAGCCGACCATTCAAACACCATGAACCAGCTTTTCTCCGCCTACGCGAGAGGCAAGGACGCAAAAGAGCTCATGGTCATACTCGGCGAAGCCGCTTTGACAGACATCGACAAGCTATACGCGAAATTCGCCGACGAGTTCGAAAAGGTCTACGTTTCACAGGGCTTCGAGACGGACAGGTCGATCGAAGAAACGCTCGATATCGGCTGGCAGCTCCTTAGGATCCTTCCCAGAAGCGAGCTGAAGAGGATCTCGAACGAATTCCTCGACAAATACTACGAGGTCTGACCGATGGCAGTTTTATCGGTCAACCCGACCCGCATGGAGCTGACTAACCTTAAAAGGAAGCTCACTACGGCGCGAAGAGGGCACAAGCTTCTCAAGGACAAGCGCGACGAACTGATGCGACGCTTTCTTGACCTTGTCCGCCGCAGCAGGGTCCTTCGCGAAGAAGTGGAAGAAGCGATCAAAAACGCCAACGCTCATATGGCGGTGGCAAGGTCCGTCATGAGCGACGACGCTCTCGAGGCTGCGCTGCTCCTTCCTTCTCAGAAAATGACGATCGAGCTTGAGACGCAGAACATAATGAGCGTTGAGATGCCCGTTTTCAAGGGAGAGTTCTCCGGAGCGCCTGAGGCCGACCTGCCATACGGGTTCGCCTTCACTTCGGCGGAGCTCGATTCCGCCGTGCATGAGATGAGTTCGCTGCTGCCGAAAATGCTTGAGCTCGCTCAGCTCGAAAAATCCTGCCACCTTCTTGCCGGAGAGATCGAAAAGACCCGCCGCCGCGTCAACGCGCTTGAGCACGTCATGATACCCCAGTACGAAGAGACGATAAAATATATCCAGATGAAGCTGGACGAAAACGACCGTTCAACAACAACAAGGCTCATGAAGGTCAAGGACATGATGATCGCCGCGGCTTTGAACCCTCAGCAATAACCTGAACAACGGCGGCTCTGCCTGTTCCGGCATCCGCAGAAAAGGAGAGACGCGATATGTTTACCAAGCTCACCGAACTCTACGTCAAAGAGGACGATTACGAAAATACCATGACTTCGGTCGTCGAGCCGTTTCTTGCCGGGCTTCGCGAGGACGGTTATTTCGTAAGCTTCGACGGCAACAAGATCCACTATGAGCAGTATCTTCAGCCCGACGCTCAGGGAACGGTCGTCATCGTTCACGGTTTTACCGAGAGCGCCGAAAAATTTCACGAGATGAGCTATAACTTCCTGAAGATGGGGCTCAACGTCTTCGCGATCGACAACCGCGGGCACGGCAGGTCATACCGGAGGAACCCCAACGACCTGCAGACCGTCACCGTCGGTCAGTTCGAGGATTACGTCGAGGATCTCCATTGTCTTGTAACCCGCGTCGCCAGGCCCTCCGCGCCGGACAAACCGATATTCCTTTACGCTCACTCGATGGGCGGCGCTATAGCCGTCCAGTACCTCCAGACCCATCCCGGGATATTCGACAAGGCTGTCCTCTCGTCGCCGATGATAGTCCCGCAGATGCCGATGCCCGCAGCGGCGGCCAAGGCGATAACGAACATGTTCATAGCTCTCGGCCAGGGCGACAAGATGGTGTTCCTGTTCAAGGGCTTCAACCCTGACAGTACGTATGAGACGAGCCACGATACGTCCAAGGCGAGGTTCGACTATTACCATAAAAAGCGCATAGCCGACCCGTATCTTCAGACCTCTTCCGCTTCATACCGCTGGGTCCGTCAGGCTGTAAAGGTCAGCGAGCTCAACCTCGTGCCCGAACGCTGCAAAAAGATAGACTGCCCCGTGCTGCTGTTCCAGCCCGAGGAGGATACCTCAGTCATCAGCGAAAAAGAGAACGAGTTTATCGCGCTCGTTCCCGACGGCAGGCTTGTCCAGCTTCCGAACTGCCGGCATGAGATATACGCTTCCGTCGACGGCACGGTCCTTATGTATCTCAACGAAATAGGCGAGTTCCTGCTGGGCTGAGAGTCCGTGACTTAAGATGAT
>JAILDS010000146.1 GCA_024689165.1 Clostridia bacterium | reverse complement strand
TCTGGAACGACAACGCGACCTACGGAGTCGAGGTCATCGAAGACGTTGCCATCCCGTGCATCGGCTGGACGGTATACTTCACCGATGGCGACGGAAACGTTCAGACGATCACTGCCGCGACGCTTGCACAGGCTGTGACGGCTGCCGGCGAGCCCGGCAAGACGGCGGACGCGCAGTACACCTACTACTTCTCGAGCTGGCGTCAGGACGACGCGGACGAGGACACGGGTGTCGCGCATTACACCGCGGTTTACACCACAACGACCAACACCTATACCGTCAGGTTCTACGACGGCGACGGCGAGCTGTTCGCCACGCAGACGGGCGTAGAGTACGGCACCGCTCCGACCGCTCCCGCCGGTACTCCGACCAAGAGCTACGACGGTACGTACCACTATGTGTTCAGCGAGTGGACCGATATCGACGAGACGATCGTCGGCGACACCAGAATAGACGCCGCGTTCACTCCCGTCGAGCATACCTACAATTACGTCATCACCACGCGTCCGACAGAGACTGCCACCGGTCTTCTCACCGGCACCTGCTCCTGCGGCCGCACGGTCACCGTTACCGTTCCCGTGCTCAGCGCTGCGAATTATGATCTGACGGTCACTGACCCGAAGGCTGAGGTCGACGGCAACAAGCACTACGTCTGGAACGACAACGCGACCTACGGAGTCGAGGTCATCGAAGACGTTGCTATCCCGTGCATCGGTTGGACGGTATACTTCACCGACGGCGACGGCGGCGTTCAGACGATCACTGCCGCGACGCTTGCACAGGCTGTGACGGCTGCCGGCGAGCCCGGCAAGACGGCGGACGCGCAGTATACCTACTACTTCTCGAGCTGGCGTCAGGACGACGCGGACGAGGACACCGGTATCGCGCATTACACCGCGGTTTACACCAGCACTGTCAACGAATACACGGTGACCTTCATCGACGGCAACGGCGCGACCTTTGCGACGGTTTCCGCCGCCTACGGCAGCACGCCTGCCGCGCCCGCCGGAACGCCGACCAAGAACTACGACGACACGTATCACTACGTGTTCAGCGAGTGGACCGATATCGACGAGACGATCGTCGGCGACACCTCCATTTATGCGGCGTTCGAGTCGGTCGAGCACAGCTTCGGCGACTTCACTCCTGCCGGAGACGACGCGCACCACATCGGCACCTGCTCCTGCGGCGCGACGCATACCTACGTCTGCGAGTACGGCGACTGGGTCTACGACGCGGCATGGACCGAAGGCCACAGGCACTACATGACCTGCGCCGACTGCGGCAACAAGATCTATGACGACTGCGACTTCACTGCCGTCGTTACAAACCCGACCTGCGAGGACAGGGGCTACACCACCTACACCTGTGCTGCCTGCGGCTATTCCTACAAGGATAACTACGTTGACGCGACCGGTCATGACTGGGGCACGGGCTGGGTCTCCAACCACGACGGCACGCAGTCCCGCTACTGTGCCTACAACCACGATCACGACGAGACGATCAGGAGCGTATTTACCTACAAGCTGGTGGTCTGCCCGAATATGGAGAGCGCCGGTACGGTCAGAGGCTACTGCGCGGATACCGGTGAAGAGATCTTCATGGACGCGCCGATACTGACCAAGGATAATTACGAGTATACCCTGTCTTCCACCGCTGTAGAAGGCAAAAACGGCTTTGAGTACTACACGCTCGCGACTCAGGACGTTTACGGCAACGACTACACGATAAGGATCACCGTCGAGACCTTTATAGGCTATACGGGCATCGGCGCTACCGGAGCCGGCAAGGCGTACAGGAGCTTCTGGCAGATCATCATCGACTTCTTCAGAAAGATTTACCAGCTTCTGTTCGGAGTAGCGAAGATCAACCAGCAGACATCGACCGATCTTTCGGGCGCCGCTCAGACCGCTCAGACCATCGCGAACATAACCGGCGACGCGCTGTCTGACACTGTCGAGATACTCGGACGCTGAGCGTAGTGTATCGCGTGCGTATCCACGTAACAAATACACTGTCTTCTCATCCTTGATAACCTTTTTTTCGGCGGCGGGGCATCCCGCCGCCTGCTTTTTAACAGGATCGTCCGTTTTGTTTCGTCTGCCGGACAATCGTTAGAAAATACGATGTTTACAAAACACAAAATATGTGATATATTGAGATGTGATTCATTTCATATGAGAGGAGGCGGAATATGGATCTTGCCGAAAGCGTCAAAAACAAGGCGATAAGAGCCGCCGCGAACGCTTTTATAGACAGAACCGTTGATTCTCTCGCAAACGATCCCGAGGGCGGCATCCGCCGGCTCGTCGATAAGGCGGGCAAATTGAATTCGCTGGGTTTATATCCTCCGAAGTATCTTGACGCGATACGAAATGCCGCCGCCGACCCCGACAACGTTTACATGAGGATGGCTGAACGCTGGGTCAGGGAAGTCGATCCCGAAGTTCTCAAACAGCTTTTGAGATCCCTCGGTGTCGAGGCCGGTTATTTCGGAACAAAGACTGCCAGACGCAACCGCGAGGTCCTGAAGTGCAATATCCCGTGGCTTATACTTCTGGACCCGACTTCCGCCTGCAATCTGAAATGCAAAGGCTGCTGGGCGGCTGAATACGGTTACCGTCAGTCTCTGAGCATCGAAGAAATGCGTTCCGTTATCAACCAGGGGCGCGAGCTGGGTGTGCACGTTTATATGTACACGGGCGGTGAACCGCTCATCCGGAAAAAAGACATCATTACTCTCTGCCGTGAGTTCAGGGACTGCGCCTTTTTGTCCTTTACGAACGCGACGCTTATCGACGACGCCTTCTGCGCCGAGATGAAGGATGTCGGCAACCTCGTTCTTGCCCTTTCCATAGAGGGTTCGCAGAAAAGCAACGATTCCAGACGCGGCGAAGGCGCTTACGAAGCCACGAGGAACGCCATGCTGCTGCTCAAAAAACACAGGTTGTTCTACGGAGTTTCCGTTTGCTATACCCGCGAAAATCTCGAGTCCGTGACGAACGACGACTTTCTCGATATGCTTGTGTCCGACGGCGTAAAGTTCGGGATGTACTTCAATTATATGCCAGTCGGCGCCGGCGCGGATAAGGAACTGATACCCACGCCGCAGCAGCGCAAATACATGTATTACTGGCTGCGCCGCGTCAGGAACGCGAAAAGCGGCAAGCAGCTTCTTGTGATGGATTTTCAGGACGACGGCGAGTATGTGGGCGGCTGCATAGCCGGCGGGCGGAACTATTTCCATATCAATTCCTCAGGCGATATGGAACCCTGCGTGTTTATCCATTATTCGGATTCAAACATCCGCTCCAAGACCATTCTCGAGGCTCTCAAGAGCCCGCTGTTTATGAGCTATTACAAAGGGCAGCCCTTTAATGACAATCACCTCAGGCCCTGCCCGATGCTCGAAAATCCCGATAAACTATGTGAGATTATCGAACGGACCGGCGCTAAATCCACCGAGCTCATTGAACCGGAGGACGTCAAGTCGCTGACCGATAAGTGCAGAGACTTTGCCGCCGCTTGGGAGAGCGTCGCGGATGAGATCTGGGCTGAAAACCCGCATCCGGACCCTCACACTTCTTATTACAGAGACAACCATCAGGTCTGAACCGGGAGTTGATAACATGGCTGAGGGATTCAAAACGCTTGTCGGGTACATGACGAGCCAGTTTACCCTTTGGCAGTATCTTGATTTTTTCATAAGGCTGATAGTCGCGGGGCTGTGCGGTGTGATATTCGGTTTTGAACGCAACAAACGCTCGAAGGACGCCGGGATCCGTACACATTTTATTGTTTGCTGCGCCGCTGCGCTGGTCATGATAGTGTCCAAATACGCTTTCGTCGATCTGACGGGAGTCGGCGGAACGATGTTTAACGGAACAAGTGGTGCGGACCCTGCGCGCGTCGCGGCGCAGGTCGTCAGCGGTATAAGCTTTTTGTGCGCCGGGGTCATATTCAAGAACGGATCTACCGTCAGGGGGCTTACCACCGCCGCAGGGATCTGGGCAACGGCCGGTATCGGGCTTGCGATAGGCGCCGGCATGTACGCTTTGGGCATTTTTACGACCGTTGCCATTCAGTTGATCCAGTTCATACTTCACCGGTATCAGATCGGCGTGGATACGATGGCTGCGGCAAAGGTCAGATTCAACATAGATAAGGCGAGTCCGTTCAAGGCGCAGCTATTTAAACAGTTTGAGGACTGGAAGATGCACACGGACGGGTTGAGCGTGAACGAAGAGCCCGACGGTACGCTGACGTACGAGCTGCAGATCAAGTACCCGATGTCCATGGGGCTGGACACCATAATGCTGTTCTTTGAAAACAATTCTTCCGAGCTTAAAAACTACTCGGTCTCCAACATGACGTAACGGTTTTTTTGAAGGGTGATCAGGATGACGGATAAACAAAAGAGAGAAGTTGCCAAACAGAAGGAAAAACGCAATAAGATCATTATAATTGCCGTCAGCGCCGTCGTCGCGGCGGCGGTGATAGTCTGCGCTGCCATAGGTATAGCACGATCAGGCGAAAAGCGGGATAACGCGAACGACGCTATTACAACGACGGCTGAGCCGGCCGAAACCGTTACAGCCGGCGCGGAAAACGAGCAGTCGTCCGAGCCGGGCGTAGAGCCTGTCAACGTAGAGATCGTCGTCAGGGATTACGGCACTATAACTCTCGAGCTCGATCCCTCTCAGGCTCCGATATCGGTCGAAAATTTCGTGAATCTTGCGAGATCGGGCTTTTATGACGGGCTTACCTTTCACAGGATCATTGAGGGCTTCATGATCCAGGGCGGGGCAGGCGAGAATGCGGCGACCATCAAGGGCGAGTTTTCCGCCAACGGTGTTGAAAACAACATCGAGCATACAAGAGGGGTCATCTCCATGGCCCGCGCCCCCGGATACGATTCCGCGTCTTCCCAGTTTTTCATCGTCCAGGAGGATTCTCCCCACCTTGACGGCAATTACGCCGCTTTCGGTCATGTTACGAGCGGAATGGAGGTCGTTGACGCCATTGCCGCAGACGCAGAGCCTGTCGACAACAACGGCACTATCGCGGCTGAGGATCAGCCCGTTATTGAAACGATACGCGTACTGTAAAGCTGTATGAGACTGCGTGTTAATAAACACAGATCTTATATGATAAAACTTACGGCGGTGATCATTACCGCCGTTTTGGTTATGCTTACGCCTGTTTTCGCAGACGCGCTCGACGGCGAATGCACGCATGAAAACGGTGAGGTAAAGACGCGCGAGCCGACCTGCGCGACCTATTACGGCAAATACTTTGAGTGCCCGGATTGCGGCTTCATAGAGTGGATCAACGGGTACGGGCCGCTGCCCCATACCTTTGACGAATACTATGAGCGTGAGGCGACCTGTACTGAGGATGCCCACGTTGACGCGCACTGTTCCGTTTGCGATCAAATCGTTTTATACAGCTCAAGTTACGGGACTGCGCTCGGTCATTTGTGGACTTTGAACGGCGAAGAGCTCGTCTGTTCACGCTGCGGCGATACGAAGCCTGTGTCCGAGTGCGAGCACGATTATTCGGAAGGCTATTC
>JAILDS010000108.1 GCA_024689165.1 Clostridia bacterium | reverse complement strand
GCCCTTGCCCTCGGGCTCGACTGCCGCATAGTAACCGGCACGCGCTCCGGCTGGAACCACGCGTGGAACATCGTCAGGATCGGCGACCTCTGGTACCACGTCGACGCCGCCTGCGGCGCGCAGCTCCTCGATCCGTCCGGGTACTTTCTCAAGCCGCTGTTCGGCGGTTACGAGATCGTTTACGGCGACTTCACAGCGCCAGATATCGCCGGGTATACGTTCGTCGGTCAGAACGAAAGGTACATTACCGGAACTCTCAACTATTTTATTTCCTACACCATAGACACTCAGACCGCAGAGTTGACAGTATCCGGGACCGGGGACACGCCGGACTATAATCATTCTCCTTTCATCTCCGTCTTCCCGGGCCTGTATTCCGTGACTCTGACCGAGGGAATAACACGGATCGGCAGCAAAATGTTTTACGCCTCCGGCATCACGGAAATAACCCTTCCCCGCAGTGTCGTTTCGATCGGAGACTACGCGTTTTACAGCTGCCAGAGGCTCACAAGCCTCAACATCCCCGAGGGCGTCACCGAGATCGGCAGGAGCGTTATAACGAATTGCTTCTCTTTGGCGTCGATCACTGCGGACGCTGCGAACCCCGTTTTCCACGCCGAGAACAACTGCCTGATCAACACCGCCGAAAAGACAGTCGTGCTTGGCCTTGACGCGGAGGATATACCCTCCGACGGAAGCGTGACCGCTATAGGCGACTACGCTTTTGAGGGGACCGGGCTGCCGGCGGAGTATGCCGTGCCGGAGCATATCACGAGCATCGGAGTGAGAGCGTTCGCGGGCTGCACGGGGCTTGAGGAGCTTGTGATACCCGAGACAGTGACCGATTTCAAAACATCTTCAGACGTGAGAAGCGGCGCGTTCGCCGGGTGCAGATCCCTCGAAGCCGTCGATATCCGGACTGCAGAGATCGGATGGGGGACCTTTCAGGACTGCACCGCTCTGTCCCGGATCTCGCTTCCGGACGGGCTCAGGGAGCTGAGAAGCGGAGTGTTCAAAAACCTTACCGCCCTTACCGAAATATCGTTGCCCGACGGGCTTGAGGCGATTTACGACAGTGCTTTTGATGGCTGCTCCGCGCTGCGTGAAATAACCATTCCCGCCTCAACGACGAGTATCGGATGTCTTGTCAAGACTTCCAATGTTTCCGAGCCGCAGATCTTTTACGGTTCTGTTAATCCTTTAGGTTCGTCGCCGTTTACGGGCTGTACGAGCCTCGAGCGGATAACCGTCGCGGAGGGCAACGAGGTCTACCGGAGCGACGAGGCGGGCGCCCTTATCGAAAACGGTCACCTGAGCACGACTTATCCCTACGACAGGATAAGCGGCGACATGCTCGTCCAATACCCGGCGGGACGCGCCGACGAAAGCTATACCGTCCCGGACGGCGTGACCGTTATAGGCAACCGCGCGTTCAAAGACAGCGCGTCGCTGAAAAACGTCGTCCTCCCGGAAGGACTTTCCGAGATCCGCCTTTGCGCTTTCCAGGACTGTACCGGTCTTGAACGGGTCTACATCCCCTCAAGCGTTGAAGATAAGAAAATTGATTCTATGGCTTTTTCCGGCTGTGAAGATCTCACGGTTTTCGGTCAGCCCGGGTCCTTTGCCGAGACCTTTGCCGCCAAAGAAGGGTTCCCGTTCGTCCCGGCCTGCGCTGCGACGGGGAACTTCCATGAGACCGTGTCTTTCGCCGCTTCGGAGCCGACCTGCACCGAGCCGGGTTATACCGCCGGGGAGAGGTGCTCCCTCTGCGGCGAGTGGATAAGCGGGCACGAGAGGACTGCGGATCCCCTCGGCCACCTGCCCGGGGAGCCCGCGATGGAGAACGTCGTTACCGCGAGCTGCACCGAGGAGGGCTCCTACGACCTCGTGGTGCGCTGCGAAAGATGCGGCGGCATCATCTCCTCCTCCGCCGAAAGGCTTGCGAAGACCGACCACACGGACTCCGACCACGACAGCTTCTGCGACGAATGCGGCGGGTTCATCTGCCCCCATGAGCAGACGCGTGTCGAAAACGCGGTCCCCGCCTCCTGCACGGTGAACGGCTACACCGGCGACACGGTCTGCGCCGTCTGCGGGACCGTGCTCGAATACGGCGCGACGGTCTTCGCGCCGGGGCA
>JAILDS010000103.1 GCA_024689165.1 Clostridia bacterium | reverse complement strand
TGCCCCGGCTCCGGCCCCGGCCCCCGCTCCCGAATCCGCTTCGGACGAAGAAGCTCCCGAGAGCACGGTCATACTCTGAGTATGAAGTATGAAGTATGAAGGATGAAGTGAGATAATAGGGAATAGGCAATAGGGAATAGAAAATAGGGAATAGTAAGTAGGTTGTACGGGCGGCCCGCGCGGTCGCCCGTTTGCGTTCCGGGCTCCATCCCTCGCGGACGGGCAAGGAAGGCAGGAGATCGACGCTATCCGACGGAAAACTCCCTCAGTCGCTCCGCGACAGCTCCCTCGGAGAGGGAGCCTTTAAAGCCTCCCTCCTTGAGGGAGGTGGCGTGCGACAGCGCGACGGAGGGAGTTGTTCGCTTTCCCACGTCCTTGTATCGTACGCTTTTTCGGCGACGTGAAGCTGCGAGTAGGGGCGACCCGCGTGGTCGCCCGATGTTCCGCGGGGGTACCCGCCGCGGAACACGTACCCGACCTCCGGACAAACGCCGTGTTTCACTGTCTGCGCTTAACGATACGATTACATGTCCTGCGTTTCGTTGTAAAATGCAACGTCCGTTCCTGCCCTCGTGTAGGGGCGACCCATGTGGTCGCCCCTACACGGAACTATGATTGTGTCTCGTTGTAAAACACACGCACGGTCTAGGCTCAGGGCTGTGGGCCGTCGATGCCCGCCCCTGCATGATCCGGCGGAGCGCGCCTGCGGGGACCACAAAACAATTATAAGAAAACGCCCGCCGTGACGCCCGAAGCGACACGGCGGGTAATTTTTTCGACGTAAGGCGCTTTATTCCCCGTTTTCGGTCCCGAAGCCGCGTGGCAGGAAGCGCTCCGAGTATTCCGCGTAGAGCTGCTCGAAGCGCCCGTCGCGCTCTTTTTTGACGTGGCCCAGGTATTCGTGCGTCGCCAGAGAGCCCGAGTAGATCTCTATCAGCGCGGCGGCGACGTTCGAGCAGTGGTCGGATACCCGCTCGTAATTCGTTATGAGCTCGCCCCAGACGAAGCCCTGGCGGACGCCGCAGACGCCCCGCTGCATGCGCTCTATGTGCCTCAGCTTCATCTCGTCGCAGATCCTGTCCACGACCTGCTCGAGGGGCTCGACGCGGGCGGCGAGGTCGAGGTCCTCGTCCGAAAATGCCCTGACAGTGATCTTGAGCACCTCGCGCACCGCGGCGGAAAGAGCCGTCAGATCGCGGCCCGCCTCGTCGGAAAAGCTCAGCCCGGCCTCGTACATCTCTTTGGCGCCGTTGGCGATGGACATGGCGTGGTCCGACACGCGCTCGAAATTCGACAGCATGTGCAGGAACACCGTCGCCTCGGTCGCCTGCCTGTCGGACAGCTCCAGCCCGGTGAGCTTGAGCAGGAAGGAGCCGAGCACGTCCTCGTAAAGGTCGCCGTTGGTCTCAAGCTCCTCGACGTTCCGGTAGGACTCCTCGCTGTAGCCGGCGTAAAGGCTGCCCGCCTCGCTGATCGCCTGCGAGGCGTCGCGCGCCATGGCGGTCACCATGGAACGGACCTGCTCTATGGCGATGGGGGGTCTGGAGAGAAGGCGCTCATCGATATATATCTTCCGCTCCGTCTCCGGCTTTTCGGGGATGATGATCCCGATGAGCCGCTCCACCGCGCCGAGCAGCGGGAACAGCAGCAGTACCATGACGAGCCTCAGCAGAGTGTTCGCGGCGGAGAGGGAGAAGGGCGTCATTTTCAGCCCGCCGAGCCCGAAGGAGAATATCGCGTCAAGCGCGTAATATATCGCCGCGCAGGCGCCGACGCCGAAAACACACAGCAGCAGGTATGAAAGGGCGGCGCGTCTGCCGTCCCGGCTCGTGCCCAGAGAGGCTATCATGACCGGCAGGGCGGCGCCTATGGAAATACCCATCAGAAGCGGCAGGGCCGAGCCGAAGGAGACCGCGCCGGCCGCGCACAGAGCCTGGACGATACCGATCGCCGCCGAGGCGGACTGAAGGGCGGCGGCGGCCGCCGCGCCTATAAGTATGCCAAGGAAGGGGTTCTCTATCGTGGACAGCAGCCCGTCGAACCAGGCGGCCTCCTTGATGGCGGACACGGACGAGCTCATGAGGCTCATGCCGAGCAGCAGGATGGAAAAGCCCATCAGCAGGTCGCCGACGTGGCGCTGCGACTTGCCCTTGAAGAACACCCGCAGGGCGACGCCCGATGCGGCGGCGGCGCAGGTAAGGGTCGCCGTGGAGAGCACGGCGCTCAGGCTGCCCGCGCCCTCGATATAGCTCAGGCAGATGACCCAGCCCGTGACGCTCGTGCCGAAGATCGCGCCGAGTATGACGGGTATCGCCTGACGCAGCCGCATGAGAGAGGAGCTGACGAAGCCCATGACGATGACCGAGGTCGCAGAGGACGACTGGATGACGGCAGTCACGCCGGCTCCGAGCAGGAGCCCCTTGAAACGTTTGTCCGAGAGCCTGTAAAGCACGGGCTCGAGCTTGTTGCCGGACATGGACTTCAGTCCGTCGCCCATGAGCGTCATACCGAACAGGAACAGCGCGATGCCGGTCACGAGACCGATGACGTCGGAAATGCTCAAAACAAAAACCTCCGTGAGGGGGGTCCGCCGCCTGCGAAACGGCCGGCGAGCGGACGGAAAAAACGACTTGGCGGGATAGGGTCAGCCGGGCTTTTCGGCGAGGTTTTTCAGGCTGCCGGCGTCGGAAGCGCGGGCAAGAAAGAGGTACTGTTGGGCAAGTCCCGAGTTGCCTATTTCATCCGGCACGCCGCCGGGATAGATCTCTGCGCAGACGTTTTTTATGTGCCTGTCGACCGGGAAGACCTCCCGCCGTTCGTATGAAAAAAGCATGACGCAGTCGGCGACCTTCCTGCCGACGCCCTCGAGCTCGGCGAGCTCCTTTCGCAGCTCTGCCGTGCCGAGAGACTCGAGGGAGACGAGGTCGGTCCTGCCGGAGGCGACGGCCGAGGCCGCCGAACGGATGTAGCTTTCACGGTAGCCGGAGCGCAGCGCGCCGAGTTCTTCCGGCGCCGCGGAGGCGAGGGATCCGGGGGCCGGAAAAGAGAAGTTTCCGTCGCCGAGCGGCTCGCCGAAGAGAGAGCACATCCTGCCGACGATGGACCTTATCCGGGGGATGTTGTTGCACTGGCTGACGATGAAGCTGACGAGGGCTTCGAAATGCGGCTGGTTGAAGATCCTCAGAATTCCGTATTTTTCAATCGCGGAGCCGACGAAGGCGTCGGACCTCAGCGGAGCGAGCAGAGCCCCGTAATCCGTGTCGAGATCGAAGTAGGGAACGACGGCCTCGCCCACCTGCCGGACGGTCGGCCCGTAAAAGATCAGCGCGTCGCCCTCCTGCCTCACACTCAGCGGGACGTTTCCGACGACGCCGGAAAAAAGGCCGTCGGATTTCTCTGTCCAGCGGAAGGCCTGCCCGCAGAAGAGAGAGAGCCTGAGGTTGATCCCGCCGAAGTCGGAGACCTCGACCCGGTCGTGTTTTTTTGTGATCTTCATGCCGGTCACCCTGATTTTCCGCCCGCCGGACGGCGTTTCGGAGCCGCCGGGAGGGAATGGTATTTTACACAAAAAACTTTTTTTGATTTGTTCGCTTTTTTACTTGACAAATCATATCCCGTGTGTATACGACAACAAAAGGTATATGATTTTTTGGCATTAAAAGAATTGTCGAAAGCTTATAAACAAGGAAAAATCCATGTTATAAATGCGGTTTTTGCCCGATTTGTGAACATTTTGAACAGGGTTTTGAACATTTTTGTTCAAGGACGATTATACAGGAAGTATTATCAGCTTTACAACCATATAGTGTAAAGCTGATAACTTTACAGCGAAAAACGGCGTTTTTATTTTCCAACGCAGAAATTTGAGAAGACCGCGTTGACGACGTCCTCGCTCGCGTCGCGTCCGAAATACGAGCCGAGGGCGCGGATCGCGCCGTCGATGAGCACCGCCGTTACGTCCGGCGGAAAACCCTCCGAAAGAGACGCTGCCGCATCCTTTACGGCGGCAAGAGCTTCTTCGACGCAGCCCCTCTGTCTGGCGCTGGCGATGGCGGGGGCGTCGATGTGAATTTCCGGCGCGGCGAGCTTTTCGATGGCGTCTCTGAGACGGTCGGCGTCCTCCGGGTCGTTGGCGCAGATGACGATATAATCGTCGAAATATTCTTTAATCCGGCCCGTGTCGGCGAGCGTGGGCAGGTCGTTTTTGTTCACGATCGCCAGCGACGGCCTTTTGTCTGCCCGGCAGAATTCACAGAGTTTTGTATCTTCTGTGTCGAGCGCGACCGATGAGTCGAAGACCGCGAGTATGACGTCGGCGCTTTCGAGCTTCTTTTTCGCGAGCCTTATCCCTATGGATTCCGCCTCGCTGGCTGCGGTCCTCAGACCCGCCGTGTCGAACAGCCTGAGCGTCGTTCCCCGCAGCCTGATCTTCTGCTCGACGACGTCTCTGGTGGTGCCCGGCTCGGCCGTGACGATGGCTCTTTCGAAGCCCGCGAGCAGGTTCATCACCGTCGATTTGCCGACGTTGGGCTTGCCGCACAGGGCTGCCGTGACGCCCTTTTCCGCCCGGTTTTCGAGGTCGTATTTTTCTATTATTTTCGAGAGACCCAGCCCGACCGTAGCGAGCACCTGCGCCGGATCGGGCAGCTTCAGCGACGCGGCGTCCTCGTCCGGGTAGTCCGCGAGCACCGCGAGGGACGCGTTGAGGTCCGTGAGCCGCTTTGAAAAATGGGCAATCGAGTTGCCTGTTCTGCCGTCGAGGTTTTCGTTCGCGGCGCGCAGGGTCATGTCGCTTTCGGCGTTGATCACGGCGAGCACGGACTCCGCCTGGGCCAGGTCCTTCTTGCCGTTGAGGAAGGCCCTTTTCGTGAACTCGCCGGGCTCGGCGACGCGGGCGCCGCTGGCGCAGAGCAGCTTCAGGGCCTTCCCCGCAACGTACGACGAGCCGTGTATGAACAGCTCGACGCAGTCCTCTCCGGTGTAGCTTTTCGGCGCGCGGTAGACGAGGGCGACGCATTCGTCTATCGTTTCGTCCCCGTCGACTATGTGGCCGAACGCCGCGGTATAGCCCTTTTTGTCGCGGAGCTCCTCGCCGGACACGCTTCTGAATATTTTTCCGCACACATCAAAAACCGCCGCCCCCGACGCCCTTACCGCGCTGATCGCGGCGGGCGAGGAAGCGGTGGCAATAGCTGCTATAACGTCTGTGGTCATCTGTAAATGTCGAATCTGGCGCACAGCTCGGCGGTACGCGCCGACAGCTCTTCGCGGATGTCCTCGTAATTGTAAACGCAGTCGTACACGGCGCGGGCGATGAACTTCATCTCCTCTTCG
>JAILDS010000090.1 GCA_024689165.1 Clostridia bacterium | reverse complement strand
AATGTGCATTGAGAGCTGGCGGAAATACTGCCCGGATTATGAGATAACCGAGTGGAACGAACATAATTACGACTTTACGGTCATCCCGTATATGAAAGAGGCTTACGAAGCGAAAAAGTGGGGCTTCGTTCCGGATTACGCGAGACTCGATATCATTTACAGGTGCGGCGGGATTTATCTTGACACGGATGTAGAAATCATAAGACGGTTTGACAACTTACTCATACTTCATGGTTTTGCCGGTTTTCAGCTTAACGGTGAGATTGCGCTCGGGCTCGGCTTCGGCGCCGAAGCAGGGAATCCCGTTATTAAAGCTTTGAGGGAGAGTTATAATGACCTCCATTTTATAAAACAAGACGGTTCGCCTGATATAACTCCTTCGCCGAAGCTCAACACAAAAGCGCTGGTCGATTCTTTCGGACTTGTTTCCAACGGAGAATATCAGCAGCTTGACGGAATGACGGTATTTCCGCCCGAGTATTTCTGCCCGAAGTCCTTCGACGACGGTATCGTCCGAAAAACGAAAAACACCTATTCGATCCATCACTTCGACGCGTCCTGGTATACCCCCGAGCAGAAAGAGAGCCTTGACAGGCATTGGGAGTACATGAAAACCAAAAAGCAGCGTGATAGAAAACGCAGGCTCAAGCTGTGGCGAAGAAGAGTCTTCGGAGGGTTTTTCAGGAAGCTTTTCGGCGACGAGCGATGGGAGAAGATCAAAAAGAAGCTGGTCGGGTGACCGGGAGCCGTTATGCGGTTTAAATGAGTTTTTTATAAAGATTTTTTCGGGAGGATTTCAAAATGAGCGATTATACCGGCAAAACGCTGCTTATCGTCGGCGGGACGGGCTCGTTCGGCAACGCCGTCCTCAGGCGGTTCCTTAAAAGCGACGTGGGTGAGATACGCATATTTTCACGCGATGAGAAAAAACAGGACGACATGCGTCATGAGTTCCAGACGAACGCGCCGGAGTTTGCCGACAAGCTGAAGTTCTTTATCGGCGACGTGCGTGAGCTGTCGTCCGTTCGAGGAGTGATGCACGGAGTCGATTATATATTCCACGCGGCGGCTCTCAAGCAGGTGCCATCGTGCGAGTTCTTCCCGATGGAGGCGCTGAAAACCAACGTAATAGGCGTAGACAACGTTCTTACGGCAGCTATCGACGAGTCTGTCAGATCGGTCATAGTCCTGTCGACCGACAAGGCGGCGTATCCCATCAACGCAATGGGCGTGACCAAGGCCCTTGCTGAACGGGTCGCAACCGCGAAGAGCAGGACCGTTCCGGAAAGCAGGACAAAGATATGCTGCACGCGCTACGGAAACGTTCTTTGCAGCCGCGGCTCGGTAGTCCCGCTGTGGATAGACCAGATCAGGCAGGGCAAGGCCATCACGGTAACGAACCCGGATATGACGCGCTTCCTCATGTCCCTGGATGAAGCAGTCGACCTTGTGGATTTCGCTTTCAGGGAGGGCCATTCCGGCGATATCATGGTCCAGAAGGCTCCCGCCTGCACCATCATGACGCTTGCTCAGGCCGTATGTTCCATCTTCGGAGGGGACGAGAGCTTGATCAAGATCATCGGTATCCGACATGGCGAAAAAATGGCGGAAACGCTGCTTACGAATGAAGAGTGCGCCCGTGCGGAAGACCTCGGCGGGTTTTACCGTGTTCCCGCAGACAATCGGACGCTGAATTACGACAATTATTTTTCAACAGGTGACTCCGACAGGAATATACTTACCGAGTTCACGAGCGACAATACGGTCAGACTCGGCGTCGACGCCGTCAAAGAAAAACTCCTGAAGCTTGATTATATCAAAGAAGCGCTCAACAGGTGACGATCGATGAATTACGATTATTATTTGCCGACAAAGGTGATTAGCGGCAGGGGAGCCGTTAAAGATAATTACGCTTTGTTTAAGAATTACGGCAGAAAATGCCTGATCGTCACAGGCGCTCACGGCGCTGAGTCTCAGGCGTTTTCCGACGTAAAAGCCGCTCTTGTACAAAACAAGATCGAATTTGAGGTTTATTCTAAGATCCGGCCGAACCCCGAAACGACAGTCTGCTGCAGGGCAGGCGCCAAAGCAAGGGATATGGGAGCTTCTTTCATCGTCGGTATAGGCGGAGGCTCTTCGCTCGACGCGGCAAAGGCGGTTTCCATATACGCTCACAGGAACTGGCTGCGTGACGATGAGATCTATTCAAGGCAGAACAGCGCCGACCACCTGCCGGTGATCCTTGTCGGCACTACCGCCGGGACAGGGAGCGAGGTCACCGGAGTCAGCGTTCTGACAGACAGACTCGGTCATAAACGCGGCGTTCACGGCCCGGACTGCTATGCGACCGTGAGCTTCTGCGACTATTCATACACAGAGACTTGTCCGATGCCTTTGACGATAACTTGCGCACTTGACGCGTTTGCCCACTCTGCGGAAGGCTTTCTTTGCTCAGACGGCAATGATCTGACGGATCTGTTTGCGCTCAGAGCTTTTTCACTGCTTATGCCGGAGCTCAAAAAGCTTTCACAGGGATCGTACCCGTCTTCGTCGAGCCGTGAATTTTTATATGCCGGTTCGATCTACGCGGGTCTTGTGATCAATAAAGCCGGCACGGGTTTTCCGCACCGCCTCAGCTATATTCTTACAGAGGACTACGGCATTCCGCACGGGGCCGCCTGCACCGCTTTCTTCCCTCTGCTTCTTGAAAGGGCTCAGCAAACCGGGCCCGACAGGGTCGACAGACTGCTGAGGTCCTGTAAGACCGATAAACAGGAGCTTCTTTCTCTCATCGCTTCTCTTACCGGAGACCTTCCGCAGATCGACCAGGCCGCCGCTGAGAATTACAGACCACGTTTTGAAGGCGAGATAGCAAACTTCAACAGGAGCCCGGGCGGGTTTTCCGCTTCGGATGCTGTGAACGCATTAAGCACTCTGTGGTAATAAGACGCCATAAATCTCTTGACAGTCATTTCCGGGTGAATTAAAATGAAAACAACATTCTCTCGGGAGTGTGTTTGTGTTTATCGGTTCTGTTGAGATCAAAGGCTGCGCCCTGCTCTCGCCTATGGCGGGGGTAACGGATTCTGTTTTCAGATCGCTGTGCAGTGAACAGGGCGCGGCGATGTGCACGACGGAGATGGTCAGTGCGAAGGGGCTTGTGATGGGTGACCGGAAGAGCGCCGAGATCATAGACCTTTCTTCGGATTCCGGACCGGTCGCGATACAGATCTTTGCGTCGGAACCCGAGTCTGCCGCCCGCTGCGTCGAAAAAGTCATGGCGTGCGGGCCGGATATCATCGATATCAATATGGGCTGCCCTATGCCGAAGATAGTCAAAAACGGAGCCGGCAGCGCGCTTATGAACGATCCGCACAAAGCTGAGGCTATCCTTCGCGCCGTTGTATCTGTTTCTTCAGTGCCGGTCACGGTCAAGATCAGACTGGGTACGGACCCCGGCAGTATCAACTGCGTTGAGTTCGCAAAACGAATGGAACAGGCGGGAGCTGCTGCCGTTACCGTCCACGCCAGAACGGCCGCGCAGATGTACGCGCCGCCGACCCATCCTGAATACATCCGCGCAGTCAGAGAAGTTCTCCGGATACCCGTCATAGCCAACGGCGACGTTTTTTCGGCAGCGGACGCAGTTAAGCTTGTGGACTGTACCGGCTGCGGTTGCGTTGCGGTAGGTCGCGGAGCTCTGGGATATCCGTGGATCTTCAGAGAGATAAACGCTCTTAACCGAGCCGGCGTCGTTATTGCTCCGGCAA
>JAILDS010000012.1 GCA_024689165.1 Clostridia bacterium | reverse complement strand
CAGGTCGCAGCCCTCGGCTCGGCCTTTACGGGCGTTCCGACGTGGTTTTCAAGGTCGCAGGGCAGGTCGACGGTCGTCGTTTCGCCGCAGCCCTCGCGGGTACATTTGAAGGTCTTCTTGCCGGGCGTCACGCAGTCGGGCGTCACGGTCACGGTCCCTTCGTCCCAGATATGTCCGAGGGCGGGGACGTCCGTTCCGGCGTCGATGATCGAGCCGCAGACGGAGCAGACCGTCGTTCCCGTGAAGCCGGGCTCGGTACAGGTCGCATCGACCGCGCCGCTCGTCACGGCGTTGTCGGCGCAGACGTGCTCCTCAGGCTCCTCGTCGCCGGGATCGTCTCCGAGGAATACCGTCGCCTCGGCGGAGCCGCCGATTATCTCGCTGCCGTCGGCGCCCTTGCGGCAGGCGGTCACGCGGTAGGTGTAGGTATTGCCCTGTTCGACCTCGTCGTCGTAGTAGGAAACGAAGGCGTCGCCTGCGAGTCTGAGCGCGTCGGTCCCGTCCTTGGTTCTGCGGACGTTCCTTGACACGACAGCGGAAGCGCCGCTGCCGGAGTCGTCGCCCGTCCTGCCGACGTCCACGTATTCGCCGGTCTCGGGATCAAGCCTCTGGATCAGGTAGTAATCGCAGTCGGCGTCCTCCCAGTCGAGCATGATGCGGTCGTCGCAGACGCCCTCCACGCCGACGTTGGCGTCGGCTCTGAGGTTCATGACGCCGAGGGACGGCGTGTTGAACCAGCCGGAAAGGCCGCAGTACCTGTCGGCACAGGTATACTTGATGACGCCGTAGGAATCGGCGGTCGGCTCGGTGACAACCTCCGGATTCACCCACTCGTGGACGTGGTCGGTCAAATTGAGCTCCTTGTATCTCTCGCTGAACGAGGCGAAAGCGGCTTTTACAAGCTCGTCGTCGTTCACGCTGGCAACTCGTCTGGAATCCGCTCTGGAGTTACCCGTGTACAGCTCAAGGATGCTGTACTCGCCGCCGTCGGTTCTGATCTCGACCTTGCCGGTATCGGATTTGACGAGTCTGACGTCCGCCGCGGGGTAAAGGGCCCTCGAGGCGCCGGCGTAATCGGGAAGGTGGGTGGTGCTGCACTCGACCCAGCCGCTGTTGTACTGTAAGATTGGGGTCTTGAAGAAGGTCACGTCGGAAACAAGGTATTTATAGGTGTCGTCCTCGACCGGGTCTCTGCGTTTGATGAACTGCTCGGCGCCGGCCGTGCCGGGTCTTTGTTTCACGCCTAATTGCGGTTCGTAGATGTCGTAGATCATGTTGCAGATTATCTTCCCGTTACCGTTGAGCTTTACCAGTTCAGCGTCGAAGAAACTGTAGTCGAAGGTGTGCTCCACCGGGAAAAGGCTGTACATGCTGATCATCTGCGTTATGTTGATCGTCAGCGTCCCGTCACCTGTCACGGTTATCTTCGGGGCCTTTATGACGGAGGCGGCAAGATCCGTAAACTCACCGAAGTTTCTGTCGGAAAGCGTGTAATCGATCGTGCTGTCGCCGGAAAGCTCTATGGTCAGATCGTCCGAGAAACGAATCAGCGCGTCAGTGTTGTACTTCCAGTATGACGTCTCAAGATTCGCGTCGTGCAGATAGAGTGTCTTGTTGCTGTAATCGTACTCCCAGCCGTCGGTCTGGACGATGCCGTTGGCGCCGTTCTCCTTGTTGACGAGGGTTCCCCCAACCCACCTGGCGTCGACGGGGACCAGAGAGATGAGCTTCTCGGAATAGATGTCACCGTAGGTGAACTGAGCGGGTATACTCCTTTTGTATCTTCCAGTGCCGACTTTGAAACTTGTGACTGCTTCGCCCTTATGATACGTTTTAACGTTCACGTTCAGCTTGCAGCGCAGATGCATGTTCCTGTTCACGGCGGGAACCTTCAGGCCGTTGCCACAGGCGGTGGGATAGTCGCTGAGTCTCAGATCCTCCCACGTCCTTGACCGCGCGTTCCAGCACTGCCACTGGAACTCGACCTCGGCTATCGGGTAATAGGCGTCCTTGTCGCCGAGTTTCTCCATGTACTCGGTCCAGATTTCGTCGCGTTCCTCTGTGTCGCCCTTCGTATACCAGCTTATGGTATAGTCGTGCGCCATCGCGCCATTCATGTAATAGTAATAGAAGCCGGACATATAGCTCTTAGAATCGTAGTTCGACGCTTTCTTGCACATATCGCCGAAATCCCTGAGTTTCTCTTTAAGGAAACCGGAGGACCAGTCGAAGGTCGTCCATGCGTCCATATAGAAGGGCGTGCCTATCTCCACTACTTGCTTAACGGTATTGCCGTTGCCCTTCTGTTCCTTTGTCAGCGCGTTGGTGGCGGTGGGAAGGATCTCTATCGCCTTCGTCCGGACGGTGCAATCCTCCTTGGTAAGCCTGCCGTCCTGGGAGATCCGGGCGTCCTGCCCGTCGCAGACCGGCAGGAATTTCAGCGCGCGCGCCCAGCGGTAGTAGTTCAGGCCGTAGCTGACCTCGCAGTAGAGGTGTTTGTTGGCGAGGTCGACCGTGACCTCTCTGCCTCCGGCATTATAGGTCACCTGCTTCGGGATGACTATCGTGTCGGAGCCGGTCCTCTCGGGAGCGACGTTGGAGAACACGCCGTCCTTAACGGTGCCGAGCTCGTTCTTGGAGTGGCCGCCGTCGGTCTTGTCGAACTCGAGCCAGTACTGGTCGTAGGTCTTGCCGGGAGTGTAGGAGGCGTTGTATTCCTTCCTGAAATGGTTCTCCCTATCCTTGGTCCTGTCGGTGTAAACGAGGTGGAGATCGGGGTATTCCACGACGCGCCAGTCGTAGGTGACGCTGAAGAGCTTCTCGCCGTAGATGTCTATCCTGCCGACCTGGGCGTTGATGAAGTCGCACTCGACGGTGTCGCCGACGCCGACGTTCTCCTCCGTGAAGTGCGCCGGGGTGAACTGATCGTTGTCATTAACGTCAAGGCAGCGGATGATCAGCGAGGAGCTGCCGCAGGTGTCCATCTTGACGGTGCCGCCGAACTCGTCCTCCATGTACTTGCGGGGCAGGCCCATCTCGATGTACTCGTCCACCGTCAGGGTGACGCGGTACAGCTTGCCGGCCTCCCAGCCGTCGTACAGGTACCTGTTGTTGCCGTTGGACGCGGTCTTGTACGGGGACAGGTAGATCTGGCCCGTGAGGATCTCGGAGGAGGGCACCGTCTCCTTCGCGACGGGTTCGCCGATGTTCTGCTGGGTCACGGGGTCGATCTCATACAGGGTGTAGGTATAGGTCCTGAGGTTGGTGATGTAATTGTAGGTGCGTATCTCCTGCAGGGCGGAGGCGTCTGCCGCCGCGCCGGTACTGATGAGCTCCGGTATGTAGTTGCCGCGCAGAGAGCTGAGGAAGCTTGATTTCGGATATTTGTAATAGAACACGTCGGCCTTGTCGAGCGCTTTCTCGATAGCATCCTTCGTGTCGGACGAGGACAGGTCGACGTCGGGAACGAGCGGGGCAAGGTAGTCCCACTCCATCGCCGTGTCGCCGATGGTGAAATCCATATACCTGTCGCCGGAGATGATGTTCTCGGGCTGGTCCTCAAGGTCGGCGTCGTGCTCCGCCTTGCCGACGAGCTTGAGAGCGTACTGCAGGTAGCTCGAGCCGCCCTCGCGCGGGTAAACGGACATATTGGAGATGTTCGGAAGGTCCGCCTCGTCGCAGTAGAGCTTATAGACGATCTTGTTGCCCTCTATGGACTTGTCCTTGACGACGAGGTTGCCCACGCCGGTGGTCTCGCGGATCTGGATACGGCCGTCCTTGACCATGTTTCTGCCGAAGCACTCTATGGGGGCGTTCACGTAACCCCTGACGCCGGCGAGGATGGTGTGCTTGTCGTCGTCCTTAACGTAGATGCCGCGCATCTTGTTAAGGCTGGTGCAGGTGAACTCGCCCGCCCTGATCGTCAGGTTCTCCGGCGCGTCCTCCTTGAGCGCGAAGATGTTCGCGCCGGCCATGCCCATGAAATTGCCGCCGAGCACGTAGACCTCGCCGCCCTCCGACAGGTCGATGACGGAGTCGCGGATGTCGTCGTCCTGGCCGAAGCCGATATACGTGCCGTCGAAGATTATTACCCTCGCGTCGTCGGAGCGCGTCTTGAAGACCGTGCCCCAGTGTATCTGGTAGTATTTTTCGGAATACTTCTCGACGGCCTTGGCGATCTCGGTTATTGCAGTGACCGCCTTCTTCACGTCCGAAACGGGACCCGCGAGCGCGCCGGTCGTCGCGTTGAAGGATTCGGTGAGCTTTTCGAGGGTCGACTTCGTCTGCGCCCCGGCGCTCTCATTGACGCCGTTGTGGATTATGTTCACGCCCTCTGTGGGAAGAGCCGCGAGCTCCGCGTCCGTCAGCGTCGCGCGGTACTTGATATTGCCTTTTGTGACGTAGCCTGTGACGTCCTTGTACTTGACAAGGTAGTATTCTCTCGTATTCGAGGGATTCTCCGGGTCGATGATCGGGTCGAGAAGCTTGACAACCTGGATCTCGTCGCCCTTTTTAAGATCGGCTATCTTGACCCTGTTCTCATCCTTGTAGATGGGCGTCGTGTCGACTGTGGTGACGAATATGCCCAGTCCGTCGCCGGCTACGGACGCGCCGGCGCCCTGCTGCGCCTCGACGTCCTTCGGGTTCTTTGCGTCGGCGGATTTGCCGTCCATATCGTCGGCGTCGCCCTCGGCGGTCTCGCCCGAGGGCTGCTGGATCTTCGCCGGGGTCGAGACCTTTTTGTCAAGGTCGCACACAAGGCCGAGCATCTCGTTGGTGTCCAGATTCGAGATGGTGCTCATCATGCCCGACACGCCCGAGGAGATGGTCTCGGAAAGGCCGCCCGTCGTGAAGGACGTGTAGATGTTGGCTGCCGCGGAGGCTATGCCGAGCGCGCCCTTGAGAACGGCGCCGCCGATGCCCTTGAACTTCTGCCAGCCGGAGTAAACGTCCTGAAGCCTCGATCTGCCCGCCTGATACGTACCGCTCAGGGCGTAGACCGTCGCGCCGTTTATCACCTGGAAAAGATCCCTGACGATGTATTTCCTGTAATGCTTGCCGCTGCCCCACATATAGCCGGAGAAGGACAGCTTGCCCGTTTCCTGCTTGCTGGAGTCGAGCAGGAGCATCGTGGTCTCGTTGCCCGTGACGCAGAAAAGGGAAAGGTTGCCGGCGTACCAGACTGTGGGAGCGTTGTACGTTTCATTGCCCTCGGCGTCCTTTGTCTTTTCGTCATAGTTGACGTTTTCCTTGTAGTTTTTCAGGTTGACGTTGACACTGTAGCCGTTGAGGTCGAGCACCTTGTTGGTCTGGACGACGATGCACTCCTTCCAGAGCTTCATCTTGCCGACCGTTTTGGTGTTTTTATCGCTGAAAGCGCCGTCCCGACCGCTTGAGCCGTGGTCGACGGTCTCGTCGATATTCGCGACGACCTTAACGTACGCACAAGCGGGGTCTGTCGACTCAAGCGCGCTCTTGAGCCCGCCGCGGGTGCTGACCTCGACCCATCGGATCTCCTCGTCGCTGCCGGGCTTCACCGTCTTCTCTGCCTTCAGGTCGTTGAGTGCCTGGTTGAGGTCGAAGGTGTCGTCCTTTCCGCTCATCGGGGTCGGCACGGCGGCCGCCGTCAGCGTGAAGAGGCCCTTCAGCTCGGGCAGGTACTGCAGCGAGGCTCCGCCGAGCTCGAACAGCATGAGCAAGGCAAGACATAAGCTTACCGCGATTTTTGAAAACCTTTTCATCATTACCTCCCTGGAAATTATTAACGGTATCTGGTCCGGACACGCTGCCCGGAAATGGTACGTTCTGAAACGCGGGCCTACACTCCCTTGAGCGCACCCTCGCTGAGCAGTATCTCGCCTCCGGTGTTCGTCCAGCCCTCATACTGCCCCTTCATTTCAAGATAGACGCCTTCGTCCGTAAAACGGAGCGTGCCGCTGCCGTTGGTATAATCGGAGGCTATCCAGTAAAGGTAGCCGACGTCGAGCAGCATGACCGTCCCCTGCGCGGAATCGGGACCTGACGCGCCCTTGGCCGTATAATATATATTTACGGAAACGAAGCAACCCCTCGCGCCGGAAACGAACAGCTCGTACACTCCGCCGTCCTCGGTCTTGCAGGACCAGGTTCTGCCGGTGAGGGAGCTGTAATCGAAGGCCTCGAGGCTCGCGCCCGTACCGAGGGCTGCGATGCTCTCTGTCACGTCGTCCGCGCGGGAATACAGTGCCCTGAATTCGTCGGAATAGTCGTAATTGCCGACAAAATCCTCGGCGATGGTGACCGCGACGTATTTTTCCGAGGACGGGCTCACGTAGCGGCAGAGCACGTAGCCGTTGCCGGATACGTCCGCGGCGCTGCCGAGCTCGACGAGCGAGAAGCCGAACATGAAGCCCTCGTATTCGTTCTCGTCATTCGAGGCCTTCTGGAAGAACATAAGCGAATCCTGACGGGAAACAACGTTGTACCTGCCGGCGAACATACCAGGCAGCGTGACCGAAAACGCGCCGCAGCTCTCGACGATATCCTCATGCCCCTCGGCGGGCTTTTCCGCAAGCTCCGCCATCAGCGCCGGGGCCTCGGCAAAGGTGCAGGTCCGCCAGTCGCGGTAGTCCCTGCGGGTCAGCGAAAGCAGGTTGTATTCGGTCTGGCTGAACTCGACGGAGTAGTCGCCGAAAGAACACAGAGCCGTGTCGGACAGGTCGGAACCGTCCTCGAAGAAGGGCTCGAAGGGGACGCGGGACAGGACCGTCTCTTCCTCCCCGGAAAGCATGAACATGAAGCCGTCGTAAACGTCGACGTCGCGCACGGAATCATAGGAATGCAGCAGCTCTCCGCCGAAATCGCGGACCTCGAGGCCGGACGACTCCGCCTCATCCTCCGCGGGCTTTTTGAGCAGGATACGCTCGCCGAGGAACTTGTGGTATTCATACATGCCGACGGGCGTGACCGCGCCGGTCTCCGCCGAGAACAGATAGTACGCGGGATAGGTATTTTCGTCGCCCTGGATATAGAAGTAGATGTTCCCGCCCAGCTCGCCGCAGAGGAACGAGGAAACGCCCGTGGTGTACGGCGTGGAGATGAGCGTCTGTATCACGACGGAGAAAAGCGGGATATCCGACCCGCGGGGCCTGAGCGTCAGCTCCTCGAACACCGTGAACTGCATATCCGCGTCCGTGACACCGCAGCCGACGATGTAGCCCTCGGGCTCGGAGTCGCCGTCGTAGCGGTGGTACTTGTATGAATAAGAGTCGAGCTCAGTATCTATTGCGGAGGATATGGCAAGATCCTCCGGGGACGAAAAGTCCTCGTCGATCTCCCACTCCCCCTCATCCACGGTAGGATCGTCATCGCCGGGGCCGTCGGGTTTCGAGGCGCATGAAACGAGGCCCGCGATCATCAGGCACGCGAGCAGGACGCAGAGCGGGGCTTTGAGCCCTCCGTGCCGGAAACTGTCAAAAAAACGAGAGCGTTTGTCTGTGTTTTTCAAAGCTGCTGAGTCCTCCATCGGCTTCCCGGTTATTCGTTTTACACAAGATTTGCCCGGCACTCCGAGCTATGATAAGTAATATTATACCATTTAATGAAAACACACATCATCACAAGTGACTAAATATTAAGGATTTTTTTAAAAAAACAATACAAACAAGAACCCGATATTTTTTCAAAAAGAACGAAAAAAAATCGGGTTCTGCTATTGCGGTTTTGCCGAAATCATAATAAACGACGGATAAACGACTGCGGGGAAAGCTGTGACGCGGCGCGGATCGAACTCTGTTCTGTTTTCTCAGGCGTCGGGCAGAAACTTTTCGCCGGATCGATCGCTGCCGGTAAACAAACTTACCTCATGCCCGTCGGGGACGATCTTTTTGCCGAAATCCGTCCGGAACAGCTCCTGAGCGTCGAGCTCAAGCAGCGGGACGGTCACGAAACCCCGCTCCCACATCCTCGGGTGCGGGACCGTCAGCTCAGGCGTATCTATCGTCTCGTCGCCGTAAAGCAGCAGGTCGATATCGACGGTCCTCGGCGCATTCTTATAAGGACGTTCCCTGCCGAGAGCGGCTTCTATGCCGAGGCACGCCCCCAGAAGGGCGTGGACGGACAGGTCCGTCCTGACGAGCGCGCACATGTTCAGATACCTGTCGGGGCTGTCGCAGCCGACAGGCTCGGTCTCATATACCGATGAAGTCCTGACAAGCTCCGTGCGGCAGAGCGAACCTATCGCTCCGAGCGCGCGATTAAGGCATTCAAGACGGGGTTCAATATTGGAGCCGAACCCCAAAACAGCGTACGTCATCTTGTTTTTTCCACCGTGACGCTGATATCGGCGAATTCTGCCGAGACCGGGGCGTCGGGCTTATGAAGGGTCAGTCTTATCGTATCAACGAGCGGGAACGACTCCATCACGACGGCACACAGATGCTCTGCGGCGCGTTCGATAAGGTCGTATTTTTCGTCGTTGAAACGCTCTTTGACGAGCTTTATGACCTCCGAATAGCTCACCGTGGCGTCAAGGCTGTCCGACCGCTTCGCTTCGGTCAGGTCGCAGAACAGTTCGATATCCGCATAAAAATTCTGGCCCTCGGCCTTTTCATAGTCGTTCACGCCGTGGAAACCGAACAGCTTCAGGCCGGTGATCTTTATAACGTCCATTGCAGCTCCCTGCCGAGTTCCAGCGCGCGCAGAGTCGCCTCCGCGTCGTGCACCCTCAATATGTCCGCTCCGTGCGCCGCCGCGTAAAGGTTCGCGCAGAGCGTCCGCGCCTCCCGCCGTGAAGCGGAGGGGCATTTGCCGTCAAAATCGAGGAAGCGCTTGCGTGACAGCCCGATGAGCAGCTTCCCGTTTCCGGGTTTTATCGAATCAAGGTTTTTCAGAACGGTCATATTCTGCTCCTTGTTCTTTGAAAAACCGAAGCCGGGGTCGAAGATAAGCTTTTCGGCCGGGATGCCCCGCTCGGCGCAAAAAGCCGCGGCGCGCGCGAAAAAGGCACGGATATCGGCCGTGACGCCTTCTTCAAACTCGGCGGCGGCGGAAGCCGTGTGCAGAGGGTTGTGGGTCACGACCCAGGTCAGGCCGCGTTTGACGACGACCTGCGCCATTTCTTCGGAAAGGACGCCGCTCACGTCGTTGACGATCTTAACGCCGTACCAGGCAGCGACGTCGGCTGTTTCAGGAAAGATCGTATCGACGCTCAGCGTGATGCCTCGTTCGTCTGCAAGCAGCTCGAGAACGGGTCTGAGCCGTCCGAGCTCCTCCCCAGACGTGATCGGTTCGCTGCCCGGACCGGTGCTCATGGCGCCGAGGTCGATTATATCGGTCCCGAGTCTGTGGAGCTTGCGGGCGCGCGCGTAAGCGGAAGAGGGCTCGAAATAACGCCCGCCGTCGGAAAAAGAATCCGGCGTGACGTTGACGATACCCATAACAAGCGGAACAGACATTTTTCTCACCCTCTGTCTGATACTGATTCATAACTGCGCGGATCCGTGCCCGCGGCCTCAGGGCAACACCGCACGCCTTATTTATACGGTATTGCTTTAAAAAACGCCCGCCTTCGTAAGGGCGGGCAAAGGGTCAGTCGTTGGAATAGGGCAGAAGCGCTACGTAACGGGCGCGCTTGATGGCATTGGTCAGCATCCTCTGATGCTTCGCGCAGGTGCCGGTCACCCTCCTGGGGAGGATCTTGGCGCGCTCGGAG
>JAILDS010000135.1 GCA_024689165.1 Clostridia bacterium | reverse complement strand
CGTGTTCGACGTCGACCAGCCGAGGAAGGTGTAACCCGTCTTCGCGTAGGCGTTGGCGGAAAGATTCTGCGCCACGTCGTAGGTGAACGACTGATCGGCCATCTCGCCGCTCGTCGCTCCGTTGCCGTTGAAGCTTACGGTGTAGGCGTTCGTCGCCCAGACGGCGTAGAGGGTTACGGTGCCGTTCGCGGCCGAGGTCAGGTTGCTGACCGACTGGCTGTTGCTGTACGTCGCGGATGTCGCCGTGTTCGACGTCGACCAGCCGAGGAAGGTGTAGCCCGTCTTTGCGAAGGCGTTGGCGGTCAGGTTCTTCGCCACGCCATAGGTCATGGCGAGGTCGCTCATCGAGCCCGACGTAGAACCGTTCCCGTTGAATTTGATCGTGTAGCTGTTCGCAGTCCACTTGGCGTACCAGGTAGTGTTCCCGGTCACGACCGTATTCCCGGCAGAGATCGCTCCCGCAGCCGTGATATACTGATTGCCGCCTCCTCCGGTAGACGTATAGTAACCGCCGAAGGTGTAGCCGGTCTTTGCGGGCCTGGTTATCGAGCTGATTGAGTTAGTCGCGGCGGAATCGGAGTACCAGCCGGTATTGTATTTCTGGTATATCGCGGTGAAACCCGCCGAGGTCGCGGACTGATTGTTGAGCGTAACGGTGTAGGTATTATAGGTCAGCCCGTTCTTCGCAGTAGCAAGCGCGGTGGCGGCGGAGTTTATCTGAGCCTGAGTGTAGGTCGTAAAGCCGTCGTTGAGGTCGGTGAGGATGCTCGACGCCGTGCTGAGGGCTGAGTCAAGCGCCGACACGGAGGCCGTCGTATGATGAGTGCTGCGGTTGTTGTAGGCAGTCAGCGCGCTGGAATAATTTGAGCGCAGGGTATCGGAGTCGACCGTCGTGGTCAGGCGCTTGAAGCCGACGTAGCGGGTGGAGTGGCCGTGCGCCGAACTGTGCGCGGAGCAGCCCCGGGCAAGGCAGGTCGCCATGGTCCAGCCGCTGCTGGTGCCTGAGAAGCAGTTGACAGAGATGATCGGCGACCCGGCTGAGCGGTTCTTGGTGGCGCAGAGGAACTCGTAACCGTAGCCGGAGCCCATTTTCATAAGGAAATCGACTATCCCGTCCACGGAGTACGAAAGCAGAGGCGAACCGCCGACGCGGAAGAACACTATGCCGGTGTTTTTGTCCTTGACGCCGGTGTAGGAGGTTCCGTTGATGGTCTCCGAGCCCCTGTTCGAGCTGTCATCCCAGCTTTTGTTCTTGCCGTGGTAGCTGTAATTCGAATGGGCGTCGTCCGAGTCGTAGAACTCTATCCCGGTCAGAGCCTGAGTTGGGTCGCTCGTCGTCTTGTAGCCGACGTAGATGTTCTTGGTACCGGACCAGTCCTGCATCATGTCGAGGAAGTTGGCCACAGGCGTCCAACCGGCGTTCTGCATCTGGCTTTTGACGGTGCTCGCGCTCGAGGAGTCGTAGCCGACGCATAAGCCGCTGATGAATGTCTGCGACGAAGAATAATAGTACTCAGTCGAATAATTCTTCGTGAAAGTCGAGTACGCCGACGCCGTCGGAGCAGTCCCGAACATGAATACGGGCATTGCAGTGACGGTCAGCAGAACGCTCAGCAGGACCGCGAGCAGCTTTTTGCTTCCGCTGCGGATGACCGACGCGTTCGGGGTACGTCCATTCGTCATTATGATTCCTCCCGATATTTACAGACTGTATAATATCATACTTCTTTACGGCGGCGTTGTCAAGCAGAAAAAGCGTCTGCAGCGGCCGGGTGTGGACAAAGCGGAAAAAACGTGGTATTATATCTGCGGAATATCGATTGCCGGGCGGCGGTCCCGGCGGCAGGGGAAGGTCATGGCGAAAAAACAGCAGTACGGCAACGAAAGCATCACTTTATTGAAGGGCGAGGACAGGGTCCGGAAGCGCCCCGCGGTCATTTTCGGTTCGGACTCCATAGAGGGCTGCGAGCACGCGGCGTTCGAGATAATAACGAACGCCATCGACGAGGCCCGCGAGGGCTACGGCAAGAAGATAACGGTCGTCCGCTATCTCGACAAGTCTCTCGAGGTCAGGGACATGGGCCGCGGAATCCCCGTGGACTGGAACGCGAAGGAGAACAGGTACAACTGGGAGCTCGTCTTCTGCGAGCTTTACGCCGGCGGAAAATACGATTCCAACTCCGGCGGCTCCTACGAGTACGCCCTGGGCCTCAACGGGCTGGGGCTCGTCAGCACGCAGTACGCCTCGGAATACATGACCGCGGAGATCAAAACGGGCGGTTTCCTCTATAAGCTGTCCTTCAGAAAGGGCAGACCCGACGGGGAGATGGTCAAGGAGCCCTACTCCGGCAGGGACACGGGCACGACAATCCGCTGGAGGCCCGACCCGGAGGTCTTCACCGACATCGACATCCCCGCGGAATACTTCACCGAGTCGCTCAAAAGGCAGGCCGTCGTCAACGACGGCGTCACCTTCATATTCAAAAACGAGATATCCTCCGGCAGGTTCGAGACCCAGACGTTTTTATATACCGGAGGCATAGACCAGTACGTCACCGAGTTCGCAGGGGAAGACGCCCTGACCTCCGTTCGCTCGTTTTCCGCCGAAAGGACCGGCCGCGACGCAGAGGACAGGCCGGAATACAAGCTCAAGATGCGATTCGCGGTGTGCTTTTCCGACAAGAAGACGCTCAAGGAATACTACCACAACTCCTCGCCCCTCGAGTACGGCGGCTCGCCCGACGCGGCGGTGAAGTCCGCCTTCGTCTCCGCTATAGACAAATACCTCAAGAATGAGAACAAATACACCAAGGGCGAGGGCAAGATAAGCTTTTCCGACGTTGAGGACAGCCTTATTCTCGTCTCCTCGTCGTTTTCGACCATGACGAGCTACGAGAACCAGACGAAAAAGGCGATCAACAACAAATTCATCCGCGATGCCATGACCGATTACCTCAAGACCCAGCTTGAGATCTGGTTCATGGAGAACCGGCTCGACGCGCAGAAGATAGCCGACCGCGTGCTGATAAACATGCGCTCCCGCGTCAGGGCGGAGGCCACCCGTCAGGCGACCAAAAAGACCCTCGCCGCCGGGCGCTCCATGGTCGACCGGGTCGAAAAATTCGTGGACTGCCGTTCGAGGGACGTTTCGGAGCGCGAGATCTTCATCGTCGAGGGCGACTCGGCTCTCGGCGCGTGCAAGCAGGCGCGCGACGGCTCCTTCCAGGCGATAATGCCCATCAGGGGCAAGATACTCAACTGTCTGAAGGCGGATTTCCACCGGATCCTCGCCTCGGACGTCATAATGGACCTCGTCCGGGTGCTGGGCTGCGGCATAGAGCTGCGCGGCAGGACGAAGGGCGCCAAGGGCATCCAGGAATTCTCTCTGGACAACCTGCGCTGGCGCAGGGTGATAATCTGCACCGACGCCGACGTCGACGGCTACCAGATAAGGACCCTCGTGCTGGCGATGATCTACGCGCTCATGCCCGGGCTCATCTACGAGGGCAGGGTGTTCATAGCCGAGTCTCCGCTGTACGAGATAACCTCGAAGGACGGCGTCTGGTTCGCCTACAACGAGCAGGAAAAGGCGGACGCGCTCAGCCAGATAGGCGACAAAAAACGTACCGTCCAGCGATCGAAGGGCCTCGGCGAGAACGATGCGGACATGATGTGGATGACCACGATGAACCCCGCGACGAGGCGGCTCATCAAGGTCAACCCCGACCCGGATTCCGAAGAGATGGCAAGGATGTTCGAGCTGCTGCTCGGCGACGACCTGCAGGGCAGGAAGGACTATATCGCCGTCAACGGCTCGAAATACATAGACCTGACGGACGTAATGTAACTCCGAAAAAAACCTGTTGAAAAAAAACCGGCTCCATTATAAAATGGAGCCGGGTGATTTTTATGGAAAAGATAGTTCTTGCGATCAAAGCCGTCATGGTCTTGCTGTTCATTTTCAATGTGCGCTTCCCTCAGACGGGGCCCGGCGCGGAGTTCGGGCTGTCACCCGACCCGGAGCCCGGCGATGAAAACTGTTATATTCAGATAAAAGCCGTCGACACCGGGCTCGACACCTGGCAGCCGTCCAGGGCTCACGGCGGTTACAGGTACGGCCCGTCGATGATACTCAACGCCGACGGCAGCCTCGACGTCTGGAGCGCCTCCGACGGGCCCGGCGACGTGGTCGATATAGTCGACTACAAACGCCTGTACGACGGCGGGAAGTCCCGCACGAAGGAGGTCACCGCGCTCGAGCCCTCACCGGCGGGCTATGACGAGCACTGGGCCTGCGACCCCGGCGTCATAAAGCTCGGCGAGTACTATTACATAGGCTACACGACGACCCTCGATTACCGCGGCGTGAACAACGTCGTGTGCGTCGGCAGGAGCAAAAACCCCGCCGGCCCCTTTACCGAAAAATGGAACGGCGAAGGCTGGGGCGTCGACCCTGTCCCGATCATAGAGTACGACGGCGATCCCGAGGCCTTCGGAGTGGGCGAGCCCTCTTTCGTCCGCCTCGGCGACACGCTGTATATATACTATTCATGGTGCGAAGCCGCCGCGACCACGCGCGTTGCCGTCGCCGACGCGACGGACGAGAACTGGCCCGCGACGATAGAGCTGAAGGGCGAGTGCATACCCGCCAAGGACGGCGGCGACTCCGCGGACGTGAAATACGTCGACGAGTACGGCCGCTTCGTCGCGGTGTTCACCGAAAAGCGCTTTTCCGACGACAGCCGCGTTTCCGTCTGGGAATCCTTCGACGGCCTGAGCTTCCGCCCGGCGGGATTCATAAAGGCCAACACCGCGAAAAAGCTCCACAACTGCGGCATCTCCGGCAGAGCCGACGGCCATATCGGCGCGGGCGACAAGGTCTACCTGTCCTACGCCTACGGCAGCAACTGGGGCAACTGGTCGACAAGGCTGCAGGAGGTCAAGCTCAGCCTTTCCGAAACGGCGGAGCTTGACGACTCGGCCGAAGAAAACGTCGAGATAAAGACCTCGAGCCGCTTGAAGAGCCTCGTCCCCGAGATACTCATGATAAAGGCGGAGCGCAGGGTCTATGACGTGACCGACAGCGAAAAAATAAGAGTCATCGCCTTCGACACGGACCGCGACTGCTTCGAGATCCTGTCCGGCGCGGAGTTCTACGGCTACGACGAGTCGGTGATCAGCGTCGACGGTACAAGGGTCACCGCCGTCGGCGCGGGCTCGACCAACGTCTTCATAAGCTGGCGCGGCTACAACGGCGTGTTCAGGGTAAACGTGCCCGGCTGAGCTTTCCGCGCAAAAGAATCGGTAAGAGGGAGTCCGGATGTCAAGGATCAAGGATTTTTTAGACTCTAAGATAGTCAAGACCGACGTCGGTGAACAGACGCACCTGTCCTGGCGCGAGACCCTGTCCTACGCCGCCGGGCGCGGCGCGCAGGGCATGAACACGTCCATGACCAGCTCGAAATACGTCAACAAGTTCCTGACTGACGTGCTTCTCGTAAAGCTTGAAAACCCGATGAGCGTCGCCTCGCGCATCAGGCTGTTCTGCGGGATATTCGACGCGATAAACGACCCAATAATGGGCGTTATCGTAGACAGAACGCGCACAAAGAACGGACAGACGCGCCCGTATATCAAATGGGCGCCGATATTCGTGTCCATCGTCATGGTGCTGTTCTTCATCGGCTCCGCTGACGCGCCGCCGATCGTCAACATCATTTACACGACTTTCCTGTTCGTCATGCTCGACGTCACCTACACGGCCTTCGACATCCCCATGGGGGCGCTCGCGTTCTCCATAACCACGTCGGGCATCGAACGGACGAAGCTTTTCGGCGTCAGCTCCATCGTGCGCTCGATAATCGGCGCGATACCTCAGGTGTTCGTCGCCGGCGCGGCGCTGCTGCCCTACTTCAAGGACCACACGCCTCAGGCGTACCTTACCAGCGCGACCATCTCCGCCGTCGGGATCATCATCCTGACCCGCTTCACCTACGCGAACACAAAGGAAAGGGCAGTGCACAAGTCCGAAGCGCCGAGCGTCGCGGAATGCTTCAGCCTGCTGTTCAAGAACCTGCCGCTGCTGATGCTGTTTTTGGGCAATATCATGTTCGTGATGTGCAAGATACCCGAGCAGGTCTCGTTCTACTTCATCTCCGACCTGATGTTCGACCGCCGCTACAACGTGTTCATCGACGTGGTCAAGTTCCCGGGCTTCCTGCTGGCGGGGCTGATCGTGCCGAAGATCGTCGAAAAGCTCGGCGAGAAATCGGACAACCGGAAATTCTACTTCGCCTGCTGCGCAGTTGCCGCCGCCCTGCACGGCATATTCGCCGCGGCAACCTATCCGGGGCTCATGATGAAGCCCGACGGGCAGAGCGTATCCCTCTTCACCGGGATCCTCACGGTGCTGTTCACCGGCCTGACCTCCGTCCCGATGGAGTTCAAGAACCTCATCCAGAAGGAGATGGAGGCGGAGACGGTCGACTACGTCGAGTGGAAGACCGGCACACGCGTCGAGGGCATAATGCTGTCGATCATGAGCTTCACGGGCAAGATAGAGAACACCTTCTCCTCATCCATAGGCCTGTGGGCGCTCGGGCTGACCGGCTACAAGCAGCACACCGAGGGCTCGCTGGCGCAGAACCGCGGCACGAACCTCGCGCTGTTCATTATGACCACACTCATCCCCGCCGTCGGCTACCTTCTCATGATGGTGCCGATGTACTTCTACAACATCACAGGCGAGTCCCACCGCAGGATGATGGCGGAGATCGCCGAACGGCGCAAAGCCCAGGCGCCGGCGGAAGGACCTGCCGACAGTGCACAAACGCCCTGCTGAGGGACCTGCGCCGACCCGGCACCGTAACGAATAAAACCCGGCTTTGAAGGGCAAGGCGCGGCTGTTCGCCGTGATAAAGAAGGAACCCATGCTGACCCTGTCGGTCGCCGCTGCGATCGCCGGGCTTGTTATGACGCCCCCGTCGAAGGCTACCCTCGCGCAGATCGACTGGCGCACCCTCGGCACGCTGATGATGATGCTCTGCGTGCTCGAGGGCTTCAAGAAGGAGAACGTCCTCGCGCCGCTCGCGTCCCTCGCGTCGAAGTTCAAAAGCATGGCGGGGCTGTCGCTTTTTCTGGTCTTCTGCGTGTTTTTCTCGTCGATGTTCGTCACCAACGACGTGTCGCTGCTTATCTTCGCGCCGCTGACGATAACGCTGTTCCGTTCCGCCGGGAAGGAGAAATACATCCTCCCGGTAGTGTCCATGCAGAACATCGCGGCGATACGCGGCTCCCTGCTCATGCCCTTCGGAAGCCCCCAGAACCTGTTCCTGTACGGGAAATCGGGGGTCAGCGTCTGGCGCTTCATGCTGCACATGCTGCCGCTGTGCGCGTCCTCCGCCGTCCTGCTGACGATATTCATCTTCGTCCTCTACCGCAAAAACCCGAAAGAGGCTGCCGAACCGAAAAAACGCCCCTTCTCGGTCACCGGTGAAAAAAACGCCCGCAGATGGGTCTATATCGCCCTGTTCGCCGTCGTCCTCACGGTGATAGTCACAAGAACGCAATTCTGGTACGCGGCTCTCGCCGTCGTCATCATCGCGGTCGCCGTGACGGACGCGAAGGTGCTGCTGCGGGTCGATTACGTACTGCTGCTGACGTTTTTGTGCTTCTTCGTTTTTTCCTCGTCCGTGGCGGGCAACCCGAAAATTGCCGGCTTCCTCGGAAAAAGCGTCGCGGGGAACGAGTACTGGTGGGCGATCGGGCTGAGCCAGCTAATCTCGAACGTCCCGGCGACGATAGTGCTGTACCCGTTCACCAAAAACTTCGCCGGGCTGATATACGGCGCGGACACGGCGGGGCTCGTCTCGCTCATCGGCTCGCTCGCCTCCGTGATAAACTACCGCATCTACGTCCGGGAATACCCCGGGCAGGGCGGGAAATTCGTAAAGACCTTCACGCTTATCTCCTGGGCGTTCTTCATCATCGTCGTCATTCCCGGCCTGCTCCTGTCCGGCTGGGAGTTTTTGTAAAATACATACGCGGAAAATGCCGCGCCGCAGGCACAACTCCCTCCGTCGCGCTTGCGCGCACCACCTCCCTCAGGGAGGGAGGCTTTAAAGGCTCCCTCTCCGAGGGAGCTGTCGCGGAGCGACTGAGGGAGTTGTTCCAAGGATGAAGTATGAAGTGAGGGCGCTGCGCGCGGCATTTTAAACCGACGCTGCGCGTCGGAGCGGCACTGAGGTGCCGCGCTACCGATCGCGAAAACGCATAATTAAAAATGCGGCGTTTACCATGCCGGCGGCTTGTTCCGCGGAGGGTACCTCCGCGGAATATCGGGCGACCACGCGGGTCGCCCCTACGGCGTCGGTACGCAACGCGTGCTGTTCCCTTCCGCGCTGCCACAGGGGACAGGCAGCAGGGGTTAGGCAGTAGGCAATAGGGTTTAGGCAATAGGCAGTAGGGCAAAAACCATGTCGTCTGATTCTGAATTCTGAATACTTAATTCCTAATTCCTAACTACTATTCCCTACTCCCTAACCCCTATTCCCCCACTTCATCCTTCATCCTTCATCCTTCATCCTTAAAAAAACACAGGGCTGCCGAGAGGCCGCCCTGGGTTTATATACTAAGTCTTTACGCGTCCAGCCCGTTCGCGTCGAAATCACAGAGGGCGTTGAGCGCTATTTTCTGGCCATGACCGTTCGTTTCGGGGACGATGTTGTCGGCGGTGTCGAGCCGCGTGTGGTAGTGCCTCGCCGGCGCGGGGTCCATCGCGACGAAGG